>JAYUYI010000365.1:0-1610 GCA_043752545.1 Thermoleptolyngbya sp. | reverse complement strand
TCATTAGTATATTAATTCGGCGAGGATTTCAATTACCTGCCTTATTAAACATGGCCGTTCGGGGTAGCCAAAAATCCTTGCCTGTCTTAAACGTGTTGCTATTAATTGGCGCTGTTACGTCCGCCTGGATGGCGGCTGGCACAGTACCTACCATTGTGTATTACGGCATTCGGTGGATTAATCCCCAGTGGTTTGTGTTGGCTGCCTTTGGGCTAACCAGTATGGTATCGCTGCTCATTGGCACCTCCTTTGGTGCAGTTAGTACCGTGGGAGTGGCGCTAATGATTATGGCTAATGGCAGTGGCGCTAATTCGGCTGTGATTGCGGGCGCAATTATTGCCGGAGCTTATGTGGGCGATCGCTGTTCTGCCATGTCATCTAGCGCCATCCTGATTGCTTCGATCACCCAAACGCAGCTTTATAGCAACATTCGCGCCATGTGGAAAACGGCGCTGCTGCCGCTGGGTGTGTCGCTGGTCATTTATGCAGGGTTGTCCCTGTTAAATCCGGTGCAGGTCGAGAATCAAATGTTTTTGAACCATATGCAACAGGCATTTCAGATTGCGCCGATTGCCCTGCTGCCGGCTCTAATTATTTTGCTGCTGTCGCTGGCTCAAGTGAGCGTCACCCGGTCGATGCTGTGGAGTATTGGGGGGGCGATCGCGCTGGCCATTGGGGTGCAGCACTACACGGTGCTGGATCTGATCCGGTTTATGACGCTGGGGTTCCGGTTAGATGCGGCCTCACCACTCTATGACATCTTTAAAGACGGCGGCATATTGGCCATGCTGCGGGTGTCGGTCGTGGTCATTCTATCGACCGCCTTTGTGGGTATCTTTGCCGAAACGCAGATTTTAGCCAAGCTAGACAGCGCCATCGTTGGCGTCAAATCGCGCCGCCATTGTTTTTTCACCACCTGTTGGGTCGGCATTGCCACGGCTACCTTTGGCTGCACCCAAACGATCGCCATTCTGCTCACCCAGCAGCTGGTGAGACCCAACTACGGCGAGCTGCCCGATGGCCGCGATCGCCTCGCCCTCGATTTGGAAAACACCGTAGTGGTGCTGTCACCGCTGATCCCTTGGAACATTGCCGGACTGGTTCCAGCTACGGTGCTGCATGTCGGCTTTGGATTCGTTCCATTTGCTTGCTACCTCTACCTGCTGCCGTTGATCAGCTGGGCGCAGTTGAATTCAGCGCGGCGGTTCCCAGCCAAACCCGCTGGGTGAGGGTTAATGCAGAATGACCTATACGGCTGCGGTTTCAGCGATCGCCAACTCTCGCAGCTGATCAATAATCTGTTTTAGCCCATCTTGGTTGAGCCGATAGCTGAGTGGATGGGCAATTAAGCGCGCCGTGGTCTCAAACAGCTGTTCAATTTCAATCAAATTGTTTTCTTTGAGCGTGCGGCCAGTGGCAACCAAATCTACGATCGCTTCCGACATGCCTGTAATGGGACCCAGCTCGACTGAGCCATAGAGCGGCACAATTTCTACAGGTAAGTCGAGGCTTTGAAAATAGTCGTGCGCACAACGGACAAACTTGGACGCAATCCGGCAGTGGGGCGGCAGTTGCAGCACCGACTGGTATGGGCTAGAGGCCGGCACTGC
>JAYUYI010000364.1:0-4351 GCA_043752545.1 Thermoleptolyngbya sp. | reverse complement strand
CCAGCTTGCTCGCCTGGATTGCTACCACCCACGACCCTGTGCTCGGCAGCGTGCTGCTCCTGGCCTACACCGCAGGCTACGTGGCCCCGTTAATTCTGGCTGGCACCTTCACCGCCTCGATCAAAAAACTGCTCGAACTGCGGCGCTGGTCGGGGTGGATTACGCCTGCCAGCGGGGTGCTGCTAGTGGGGTTTGGTGTATTTTCTCTGTTGTTTCGCGTCTTTCCATCGGGCACTCTGTGAACAGCATCAACAAATCGGTTTCCCCGTTCCTGCCCCGCCCTCTTCTGGCTTCTCCCCATGCGCGACTTTTTCAAAACTACCCTTGCTACGCTGGTTGGCCTCACGTTGTTTTGCACATTAGGAGTAGCAGGGCTGGTCACCCTGCTGGTGGCCGCGTCGATCACAGCCAAAGATTCGGGGCCACGGGTAGACGATAAGTCTGTGCTGGCGGTCGATCTGTCTACTGGCATCACCGATTCCAGTGCAGAGTCTAACCCGAGCGGCGCACTGCAAGAGGCGCTGTCGGGCAGTAGCGCTCCCCGGCCAATTTCGCTGCGCAATACAGTCAATGCCATTCAGGCGGCGGCAACCGATCGCAAAATCGTTGGGCTGTTTTTAACTGGGAATGCGTCGGAGAGTACGGGCTACGCCACGCTGCGAGAAGTGCGGCAGGCGTTGGAAGTTTTTCGCGATAGCGGTAAGCCGATTATTGCCTACGACGTCAGCTGGAATGAACGAGACTATTACCTGACCTCGGTAGCCAGTTCTATCATTCTCAACCCGTCTGGGATGCTGGAGATGAACGGGTTGCGCTCAGAGTCGGTGTTTTTTGCGGAGGCGCTAGAGAAATTTGGCGTTGGGGTGCAAATAGTGCGGGTGGGGCAGTTTAAGGCGGCGGTAGAGCCGTTTACTCGGGGCGACAATAGCCCCGCTGCCCAGCAGCAAACGGAAGCACTGCTGGCTGATATTTGGGGAGAAATTGTGCAGGCAGCGGCGAAAAGTCGTAAGCTGACGCCGCAAACGTTGCAGGCGATCGCCAATACCCAAGGTCTGTTAATGCCTGCCCAAGCCAAAGCGGACGGGCTAATTGACAAAGTAGCGTATGCCGACGAGGTGCTGAGCGATCTGCACAAGCTCACAGGCGAAGACAAGGACGAGGAATCGTTTCGCAACGTCAGCCTATCTGCCTATGCCGACCTGACGGAAACCGCTACTCAGTCGCGCCAGCAAGGGGGGCAGATTGCTCTGGTTTATCTGGATGGCGATATTACAGACGGGGCGGGTGGGCCGACAGAAGTGGGCGGCGATCGCTTTGCCAAACTGATTCGCACCCTGCGCCAAGATGACGATGTTAAGGCGATCGTGATGCGGATTAACAGTCCGGGTGGCAGTGCCAGCGCGTCGGACTTGGTGGCTCATGAGGTGCTGCTGGCCACTAAAACCAAGCCTGTGATTGCGTCTATGGGCAGTGTGGCCGCTTCTGGCGGCTATTATATTGCGGCGCGAGCCACCAAAATTTTTGCCTCTCCCAATACCATCACGGGTTCGATTGGTGTTTTTGGCCTGTTGCCCAATGTCCAAAAGCTATCCAATAACAACGGCGTCACCTGGGACGTCGTCAAAACAGGTCAATATGCCGACATTGAAACCCTATCGCGTCCCAAAACACCCGCAGAAATGGCGATTTTGCAGCGCATGGTAGACCAGGTTTACAGCACATTTCTAGATGTAGTAGCCGGGTCACGCCCCATTTCGCGCCAAAAACTAGCCGAAATTGCCCAGGGTCGCGTCTGGTCGGGCACGAGCGCCCAAACGCTGGGGCTGGTCGATCAGCTGGGTGGTTTAGATGCCGCCCTAAACGCCGCTGCTGAGGCCGCCAAATTGGGCGATCGCTGGCACGTTGAAGAATATCCCACTCGGCGTAGCCTAGAGCAACAGTTGCTGAAGCGCTTCCTCGCCTATCTGCCGCAAACCCAGCAGCCCCCTAACTTGCTGACTCAGGAGCTAGAAAAAGTTCAGGGTAACTTGAAAATTTTGACGACTCTCAGCGATCCAGCCGGGGTTTACACGCGTCTGCCGTTCAATCCCCATATTGAATAAGGCTCGTCACCAGGGCTGCGACCACAATCATTGCCGCCCCCAAGTCTACCCAACTCCCTACCACCGCTAAATACGTTAAGCTAAGTGTTAAGTTTAATGAACTACTTGGAGTCTGTATGAATCAGCCCACCCTAGAGCATCTTGCTAACCAGCTCCAAAGTTCTAAGTCGAGCGATCGCATGTTAGCGCTGGCGCTGCTGCGAGATATCCCATCGGGTGATGCGGTGCCGCTGATTCTCCAAGTGTTAGATGACGAAAGCCTTCAGGTGCGATCGATGGCGGTGTTTGCTTTAGGAATTAAACAAACAGACGAATGCTATCCCGTGCTAGCCAAAATTTTGGTAAACGATCCTGACTATGGCATCCGAGCCGATGCGGCGGGAGCTTTGGGCTACTTAGGCGACAACCGAGCAGTAGAACCGCTGCTGCGCGCTTTCTATGAAGACACCGACTGGCTAGTGCGGTTTAGTGCTGCCGTTTCGCTGGGTAATTTGAAAGATATCCGCGCCCACGATGCGCTGTTGCAGGCGTTAAATAACGATGAAGTCGTCATCCAACAGGCGGCGATAGCAGCTCTAGGCGAACTGCGCGACCTCAACGCTGTAGATGCCATTCTCCGCTTTGCCCAAGCCGAAGACTGGCTCGTCCGGCAGCGACTTGCAGAAGCCCTCGGCAACCTGCCCACCGTTAAGAGCGTTTCTGCCCTCAAATATCTGCAGAAAGACAGCCATCCCCATGTTTCAGAATCGGCCACCTTTGCCCTCAAACAGCTCGAAGGCGTGGAAATGGAAGGGTAAAGCTACACAATTTGCCACGTATCACCTGGGGTGATTAAGCAGTTGAGCTGCTGCCGTAGATGTCGTTTGACGGCATCTTCTAGAGCCTGACGCACAATGGCGGAGGCAATACCTGTGATGGGCAGGCCATGCTGAGCCTGAAACAAGCCAACGGCTTTGGCTGTCCCGTCTCCGTAGAATTCGCTAATCGGCAGCTGAGCGTTGACCGTGATGTTGAGGCTATGGTGCAGGTTTCGGATGAGCTGACGCGCTTTTTATTGCGTAGATCCTCTCCGTATCGCGCCAAGGCTGAGTGAATCAAGATTCGGGTGACAGGTTTAATCTAAGATTGAGGAGCGAGGCGATCGCGCTTTTCTGCTAACGTTAAAAACGGCTATAAAAACCAGCAACCGAGTTGCAATTTATACCAGCTTGCAACCGCAGCAAATACCGTTTAGACCGCACTCAGACTTGGATGTGAACACTGCTCTGATGATTTCAGAATAAACTGAAGCAGGCGATCGCACGTCATCCCGGCGGCTCATCCAACAGCATGATTGCGGAGCCGTCGGTATTTTCACTGTCAGTGTATGCCCATCTAGAGGCTGATTTGAGGCCGATCATAATCGCTACCCTAACCAGTCAGATTGATCCCAGAACCGGAGCCATGATTCGTGGTAGTACCCCAAAGCTTTTTAGTCTTAATCGTCTTTTAACTGTTTTACTATGTTTTCTTAACCAGCCTGCTTCGGTGCGTCGGCTATCCTAGCCTAGGTATAGACCAATGCAACGGTTCTTCTCGCCCAAACAATTCTTCTCAATCAAAAATTTATGGCTGCATTTTTGGATGTCGTGGTAAAAGGTGGCCCGGTAATGATTCCGATCGTAGGGTTCTCCGTTGCAACTATTGCTTGCGGCCTAGAACGTACTTGGTTTTGGTATCGATTTTTGAGCCAAGAGGATCGGGTTGTTCACGATGTGTTGGAATCTGCCCGTTTTGATTTAGATCGAGCGAAAGAAATTGCAGCAATGGCCCAAGATTTACCAATCGGTCGGTTTTTACTTGCGCCGCTAAAACTGCGACAGCCTACCCCAGAAACCTTTCGCCTCGCCTTGGAAGGAGCCGGTGATAAAGAATTCACTCAGATGCGAAAAGGCGATAAGCTGCTAGAAACTACGGTTGCAGTTGCGCCTCTGCTAGGGCTGCTGGGAACGGTAACTGGATTAATTGTTACTTTTGAGAACCTCAATATTGGTGGCGGTGGTACATCTGAGCAAACTACCAAGGCAGCTGCTGGCATTGGAGAGGCTCTGATTACAACAGCTGCTGGGATGGTTGTGGCAATTATCGCGTTGATGATCTTTCGAGCGCTAGTCTCGCTACAAGCGCGACAAATCGACTATTTTTCTGAGGTTGGAACCGAATTGGAGCTGATTTATCGGCAGTGTTGGTATGAGCCAACGACATCAGAC
>JAYUYI010000363.1:0-1611 GCA_043752545.1 Thermoleptolyngbya sp. | reverse complement strand
CCTGGTCGCGGTTCCATGAGCCTCGGAAGGCGACAAATGCTCCATTTTGATAGTTTGTTGGAAAGGTTTTGCCGTCGTAGAACTGTACGCCCAGCGCGGCAGAGTGCGCTTGAAACAACACGTCGGGGGTGCGGGTTTGGGCGGCAAGCGTGGGGTTGCTGCTGCGATCGCCCACCAGATGCCGAGGGTCAAGCCGATCGGGTGATAGATAGGCATAGGGCCACCCGTAAAATTCATCCTGGCGAATCCGGGTGAAGTAGTCGGGCACCAGGTCATCGCCTAGGCCATCGCGCTCATTGACGGTGGCATAGAGTTCGCCCGTGACGGGATGAAAGTCTAACCCCACCGGATTTCGCAGCCCCGAGGCAAAGGTTTTTTGGTTAGAGCCATCCAAATTCATCACCTGCACCGAGGCGCGCGGCAGCGGTTCCTCGTCGGCATTGGAGCGCGAGCCAATCGACACATACAGCGACGTGCCATCAGGAGCCGCCACCACATTGCGCGTCCAGTGCTGGTTGTAGCCGCCCCCCGGCAGGTCGGCAATCCTTTGGCCTTGCCCAGTTAGCGCCATTTGCCCCGACGCATAGGGGAAGCGCAGCACTGAGGCACTATTGCCCAAAAAGAAGGAATCGCCTGCAAAGGCCATGCCAAATGGAATATTTAGTCCATTACTAGCCGTGGCAAAGGGTTGGTTGAGTTCGGCTACGCCGTCTTGATTGCGATCGCCCAATAGCCGAATCCGGTTCTGTCGCGTTTCCGTCACCAGCACATCCCCCGTGGGCGTCAGCGCCAGCCAGCGCGGCGCATCCAGCCCGTCCGCAAACACATTCACGGTAAATCCTGCGGGCACCTTCAGCGTCGGGTTAGCGGGAATATCGATCACCTGCGGACTTTTCGATGCACTGGATGTCGCATACGGAGCGGGCAATTTGCCTAGCTCAAAGCGAATCGGGGTAGGGGAAAGCGGTTCTGTGCGAATCTGGCTGCTGGGTGCAGGTGCGATCGCCCCTGTTGGCTGCGCCACCGACGGATCAGCCGTAACTGCACTGGGATCAGCTGTCGGTTCGCTCGACGTGGAAACGTTGGTGCAGGCTGGCATCACGCATAAACAGAGCAACCAGAGCACGAGACGGTAAGACCTGATCATGCGATGTGCTTCCAAAAAGTACGGGGTTAGAAGGAGGTTGCTTCGATCCTAACGACTGAGCGTTTATTCGGGATGAAAGGAAGTTGGGATAGACAGTGCGATCGCCCTCATGAATGCGCAATTTACCGACAATCCTGTAGGGGTCAACGGTTGTTGACCCGGTTTGGATGATGAATACACAATCCGATCCGGGCGAACGACCGTGTCGCCCCTACCGGGCGGAGGCACAATCCTGTAGCTGCTCTTGGTCGGGTGCCAGAGGATGTAAGGACAGCGGCAAAATTATCGGTGAGGGGCGAATTTCACCCTCGTTCTCACTCTTGCTATCGGTCAAAAAACTGCGGGCAATGGGCGCATTAGACATGTCAATCATCGGGGTTCTCCTGCATTTGAGTATGAAAGGAAACCCCAAAAACCTAGCCACCCCGTTTCCATCGGAAAGTAGGGTGGCTAGAGAATGCTAT
>JAYUYI010000362.1:0-4353 GCA_043752545.1 Thermoleptolyngbya sp. | reverse complement strand
AGACCATCGGCGCAATTTTGCGATTATTTCTCACCCAGACGCGGGTAAAACGACGCTGACCGAGAAATTGCTGCTGTATGGAGGGGCGATTCATGAAGCGGGAGCCGTGAAGGCGCGTCGGGCGCAGCGCCATGCCACCTCAGACTGGATGGAGATGGAGCAGCAGCGGGGGATTTCGATTACCTCCACGGTGCTGCAATTTGCCTACGATGGTTACTACATTAATTTGCTCGATACGCCGGGGCACCAAGATTTTAGTGAAGATACCTATCGGACGTTGGCAGCGGCTGACAATGCAGTCATGCTCGAAGACGCTGCTAAAGGCTTGGAGCCGCAGACCCGCAAGCTATTTGAAGTGTGCCGGATGCGGGGCATCCCAATTTTTACCTTCTTCAACAAGCTCGATCGTCCAAGCCGTGAACCGCTTGAGCTAATGGACGAAATTGAGCGGGAGCTAGGGTTGCAGACCTACGCCGTCAATTGGCCGATTGGCATGGGCGATCGCTTTAAGGGTGTGTTTGACCGTCGCAAACGCCAAGTGCATTTGTTTGAACGCAGCGCCCACGGTAGCCGTGAAGCCATTGATACGGTGATTGACTTGGGCGACCCACGGATTGAACAGCTGCTCGACAAAGAGCTTTACTACCAGTTCAAAGAAGATTTGGAAGTGCTAGAAATGGCAGGGTCAGAGCTAGATCTAGATCTAGTACATCAGGGTAAGATGACCCCCGTGTTTTTTGGCAGCGCCATGACGAATTTTGGCGTAGAGCTATTTCTAGACGCATTTTTGGACTATGCTCTGCGACCCAGCAACCGCCGCAGTAGTAAGGGCGAAATTGAGCCAACGTTTCCCGATTTTTCGGGTTTTGTGTTCAAGCTCCAGGCCAACATGGATCCCAGACATCGCGACCGGATTGCCTTTATCCGCGTCTGTTCGGGCAAGTTTGAAAAAGACATGGTGGTAAATCATGCCCGTACTGGCAAGACTGTGCGGCTATCTCATCCGCAAAAGCTGTTTGGCCAAGCGCGCGAATCGCTCGATCAAGCCTATCCCGGCGACGTAATTGGCTTAAATAATCCCGGCGTGTTTGCCATTGGCGACACCATCTACAATGGCCAAAAGCTAGAGTATGAAGGGATTCCTTCCTTTTCACCAGAGCTATTTGCGTTTTTGCGCAACCCCAACCCGTCCAAGTTTAAGCAATTTCAAAAGGGTGTCACCGAACTGCGGGAAGAGGGCGCTGTGCAGATTATGTACTCGGCTGATGAAGCGAAGCGGGAGCCGATTTTGGCCGCTGTGGGGCAGCTCCAGTTTGAAGTAGTGCAGTTTCGGATGAAAAATGAGTATGGGGTAGACACCTTGCTCGACCCGTTGCCCTACAGCGTCGCTCGCTGGGTGGGCGGCGGTTGGGAGGCTCTGCAAAATGCAGGTCGTTTGTTTAACACCGTGACGGTGAAAGATAGCTTAGGGCGTCCGGTGCTGCTGTTTAAGAATGAGTGGAATTGCCAGCAGGTGGACGGAGAAAATCCTGGGTTGCAGCTGAAGGCGATCGCCCCCGTCACCTCTGGTCAAGAGCCGGAAGCCAGTTGAACTAAACCAGTTAAGCTAGATTGCAAAAGATTAGCAAAACAAATTAGGTTTGTAGGATCTATTTGAGCAACAAAAATCGGCTTGAGTAACAGAGATCGACCAAATCTATTTGCCAAATCTACTTGATTGGTTTTTGATTGGTTTGCCAATTCTTTTGGTACAACTGCTAGGTAGTTTCTACGTCACCCCCGCTTGATGCGGCTCTGCATAGAGGGACAGATTATGGATGAATCATCTCAATCCCCTCGCCGCTCTGATGCTGCACTGTCTGCTCAAGCATTGTTGGAAGCAGGGCTAGCCGCCGTCAAGCGGAAGGATTATTTAGCGGCGATCGCCCAGCTAGAAGCCATTTTGAGCCTGGAGGCCGATCAGCCAATTCAGCTCAAAGCAAAAATGGGGCTGGTGGTGGCCTACGAACGCACCGGCGCACCCGCCGCCGCGATCGCGCTCTGTCAGTCGTTGGCAGATAGCACCAATCGGCAGGCACGTCAGTGGGCGCAAGATACGCTCATAGATCTGCGCCAGCGCTATCCGCTGCTGACTGCTGCGCAGGGCGAGCTAGCGCAGGGCGAGCTAGCGCAGGGCGAGCGCGCGACACCTCCATCTGCGGCGGCTGAGCGATCTGATCTTTCAGAGGCGCTGACCCGACGGTTTTCTCCACCGCCGATTCAGCCCACCCCAGACGCATCTGCCACTGACGCCCCCCTCGCTCAATCGGTCGCCACAGACTCCCTAGCCCCCCCACCGGAAAAGCGGGAACTGCGTCCGATTGCTCCGTTAGAGTGGCGGCAGGCAGGACGGGCACAAAAGTGGGGATCGCTAGGCTCGGTAGACCATGCGACGCTGCGAGCGGTGATGGCAGGAACGGCGATCGCCCTAGTCTTGGTGCTGCGAGCGGTTTGCCAATGGCTGACTCTGGTATTCAATCAAACCATTGCCCGCCTGACGTTCCCGTTTGATCTGCGCTCCCTTGTCATCTATGGCGACCCACTGCTGCTGATACTTTTAGGGTTGGCTGGGCTGTTTTTAGCTATGCCGCTGCTGCTGACGCAGCTGCTCAAATCCCGCTATCAGCTGCAACCCTTTACCCTAGAGGCGCTTGCCCGTCACAGCCCCGAAGCGACACGGGTACTGAAACGAGTGTTTGGGCAGCGCCGCCTTCCGGTGCCTGACCTGGGGTTGCTGCCAACCCCTATACCCATGCTGTTCACCTACGGCTCGTTACCCAACAATACCCGGATTGTGGTCAGCCAGGGGCTACTAGAGCAGCTCAAGGACGATGAAATCGCCACGCTCTACGCGGCTGAGGTGGGGCACATGACCAATTACACGGTTGCGGTCATGGCTTGGGTTGCGTTAACGACTCAGTTGCCGTATCTGACCTATGAAATCCTGGCCGAGTGGGGCGATCGCCAAACTGCTCCAGTGTTGTATCACCTAGCGCGGCTGGGTTCACTCCTGGGCTATGGCCTGTTTTGGCTATGTCGTGCTCCCGGTCTATGGCTATCGCGGTTACGGCTGTTTTATAGCGATCGCGCGGCTGCCGAAATTACAGGCAACCCCAATGGCCTCGCCCGAGCACTGCTGAAGCTGTCGTTGGGCATTGCCAAAGACGTAGCGGTTCGTGGCCAAACCGTTGCCCTGCTAGAGCGCTTTGAACTGCTGATGCCAATTGGGGTAAAAACAGCGCTGACCCTGGGTAGCCTTTATCCGCAGGCACCTGGAGAACCGCTGCTGCTGTGGGATTGCAGCAATCCATTTTGCCGTTGGCTGGCCATCCCCAACGCCCATGCCCCCCTGGGCAATCGGCTCCAATCTCTGATGCGATACGCTCAGCACTGGCACATCCATCCCGAGCTAAAGCTCAGCCTATCGGCCTCGTCACCGCGCATATTCAATAAAGAAACCCGCCCATTTTTGCTGCAAATTTCTCCGTATCTAGGCACCGTAGTCGGATTCGCGATCGCCCTTTTGCTGTGGATTTTTGGAGCGGTGGCGGTCAAACTCAACTGGCTGGGGTTTAGCTGGATGTGGGGCGATCGTTCATTGCTGTGGGGCTGTAGCTTAATTGGCTTTAGCTTTGGCACCTTCTGCCGCATCAACCCATTTTTTCCCGATAGTGTGCGCCCCCACCTGCTAGTCAATCCTGCCTTGGCCGATCTGTTAAGCCACCCTACCCACCTGCCGATCCACAGCCAGCCCGTCCGGCTACAGGGGACGCTGCTTGGCCACCGAGGAATAGCGGCATTACCAGGGCAAGATCTAGTGCTGAAATGCGACAGTGGCCTGATTCGGCTGCACCACTCCTCTCCGCTAGGCATAATCGGTGATGTGCTAGGAGCGATCGACCACCCCTCAATTTGGATCAATCGTTCGGTTACGGTCACGGGCTGGTTTCGGCGAGGCGCTACCCCCTGGATTGATATCGACACGCTTCAACTCCAGCAGGGTAGACCCCTCAAAGGTGGCCATCCCGTCTGGTCTACGATTGTTGCCAGCTTAGCAGCGCTTTACGGCTGCTACTTAATCTATACAGGCCGCTAACGTAATTTCACGCTGTGACTCGTAGAAGCGCGATTAATGGCGTCCCTGCGAGTCACAGCGCGTATCCGGGAAGTATGGGATTGACGCCTAATTTAGAAGCACTGACTCTATTGGTAAAGTTTTGACCCAAAACGAATTGAGATCTAGTTGAGATCTAAAAGATCTAAGAAATCTGCGGAAACCTTTTACGAGCTAGTGAATCTCTAAGCTTAGGTGCC
>JAYUYI010000361.1:0-1613 GCA_043752545.1 Thermoleptolyngbya sp. | reverse complement strand
GCACTCCCTAGCTATTACTGTACTGACTACATCGGGGGATCAGGGCAGGTTTAGGTATTTCTTCCGAATGTCTTCCAAAATGGTAGTCGTGATTACGAAATATTTATTTAAGAAACTTAACGAGGTGTTTGTACGATCTCACCTAGATCTATGCATTTCTCCACAGGTTACCGCTCCAGTCCGGCTCACAGCTTTTCTTCAAGCGGCTTGCAAAAAATGTCTACACCCGTCTTGTGTATATAAATCAAGACCAATGTCGCTAAGCCCGACGGAATTGCCATTTCTGCGGCCAGCAACTGCACTCCCTTGGCGATCGCCCCTGTCCCCATACTCTGGCGAAACCCAGACTGGCAAATGTAAGCTCGCCAGCGCTTGGCAAACCCTTCTAGCCAGCGATCCGATTGGTCAGGTTCTTGGCCAGCCTTCAGTGCTAGGGCGATCGCGGCATCTTCCAAATCACCCTCACAGTCTTCCGCAACGTCCAACGCCGCTAAAGCTCCACTGTCTGCCGACAACTCAGATCGATACTGGGCAATTTCCTCAGGTGTTACAGTGACCATGCGCTTAATGTAGACTCCTCAATCAAAGCCAATCTTTAAGTTATCTTTCTCTACATTTTTAGGGGGGTCAGAGTGTTAATCAGGCAATCTGATGCAATCTACAAAAATCTGCCGATAAAAATTTGCTTGCTAAAACGCCCCGCTATCGCTGTGGGGCGTTTTAGTCAGGAACCAAGATTCAATTAGTTAAGTTCTAGAGTGTGGGTTAGGTGATCAACTCAAAACTTAAAACTGTCAAATTAAACCCCACGCCTTAGAGCAATAGTTCGGACACTTTTGAGCAGGCTTGCCCTCATCCCCCCACCCCTTCTCCCTTTTTGGGAGAAGGGGAGCCGGATTGAAGTCCCTCTCCCCGCTTGGCAGAGGGCTTAAAGCCTTCGGCGTACATGAAAAGAGTGAGGGCAAGTGGTAACGATACAACGCGGGTTTCCAGCTCTTTCACAAAAACTGTCCGGAGTATTTTTTTAATGTTCAGTTATTAAGCATTTAATCCAGTTTCCTTGTTTTTGTCCCATTAGTCCTCTCATCCGCCATGATCTCCACTGGCAATAGCGACGGAAAAATTCCTATTTGGCGAGACGCGCGATTTTGGCGGTTTGCCCTGCAAATTGGATTGCTGGCCATATTGGCGATCGCTGGCTCTTGGTTTGTCGGCAACTTTCTCCGCCAGGGGAAAGAATTCAATTTTGGGTTTCTGTGGAATCAGGCCGGTTTTAATATTGGTGAAAGCCTGGTGCCCTACCAGACCAACGACCTCTATGGGTGGGCGCTATTTGTGGGGTTTCTCAACTCCCTGCGGCTGATCTTAGTAGGGTTGGTGCTGACCACCGTAATCGGTGTGGTTGCAGGGGTAGCTAGCTTTTCTAGTAACTGGCTGCTGCAAAAAATCAGTCAGGTTTATGTTGAAGTGGTGCGCAACACCCCGCTGCTGCTGCAAATTTTCTTCTGGTATTTTGCTGTTTTCTTTAGTTTCTCGACAGGTGCCAACGTCACTAACGTATTGGGAACCTTTGCCATTAGTAAAAAGGGCATGGTCATTCCTTGGCCTAGCGG
>JAYUYI010000360.1:0-1613 GCA_043752545.1 Thermoleptolyngbya sp. | reverse complement strand
TGCCAGAATTAGCATTGGGTAGAAAAAAGACCATCTGATCTTCTACTTCAACAAGTCGTAAAAACTGCTGATAAAATCCCTCAAGGCGATGGAGTGTTTTCTGACTAATAAAATCTGAGACTTTATAGACTCCATTGAGTGCCTGCGGCATGTAATGGAGAAGTGGATGCTCATCAAAATGTTGCAGACGCACCCGTTCCATTTCAGGGGTAAAGCCAGGAAAGTCGGGTAGGAAAGTATCTGAAGTTTGGCGCGTCCGAACACGAGTGACATGAAGGTGTGGAAGGTCGCTGGGAACGAGCTGATTCAGGATTAAGAGCGCATCTACACCAAAGGTATCGAGATTGCGGAGGGTGTAGAGCTTCTGAATGCCTTGATGGAGGTTCTGCGTATCGCTGAGCAACAAAGGTTCCATAAACCTAGACAGCAATGCTGTGATGGGGAAGTACTCAAATTAATCCAGACTTTTCCGGGTTTTTATGCGAATGTATCAAAAACTTCATAATTGCCTGGGTCAAATGGCGAATTGATTCCTCAGTGCTCACAGCGTATATTCGCAGCAGATTCTATGTCCCTCTCCTGCGGGAGAGAGATTTAGGGTGAGGGTCAACGATTTAAACAAGTGGGATACTCCCACTCCCTACACGCCCCCAAGGAGATCATAATGGCCACCTACGAAGGACTAAACTTAGCGACTATTGGCACAGAACTGGAAAAGGTTTTAAATGCTCTAGAAGCTAGCCTTAAAACAGTTGCCTTTGCAAATAGTCTGCCTCTGGTTGGCAAAGGATTATCTACCGCCACGGGTGATGCGGTTGACTTCTTAGAAGATCTCAAAACAAAGCTGGCTGCTCAGCTCGATACCGGCTCCGTCAAACAGATTCAGAAGACCCTTGGAGATGCCTTGGGGCAGAACGGATTGGGCTGGCTCCAAGACGTGAATGGCGATGGTAATAAAGATGATAAGGACATCACGCTGACTGATACCCAAGAACAAGTCACCTTCGAGTTTTCGCTGGGTAGAGATCCGGTTTCGCTGGCAGCAGGCATTGGGTTCGATATTGGCTTGCCCGCTCTAGGGCTGACGGTGACCGATGGCAGCAAAGTTAAAACCGATATCGGCTTTAGCCTCAATTTGGGTTTTGGGGTCAACAAAGACACAGGCTTTTTTGTGGATACCGCCGCCAAAGATGAACTGAAGGTGAGACTAACGACGAGTCTGCAAAATTTCAATGCCGTAGGGAAACTGGGATTTCTCCAGGTGGATGTGACGGATGTTGCCGCGCAGCCCACCCAGTTTACAGGCACCTTTGGGCTGGACTTGCAGAATGACCGGACCGTCGTACCCACCCTGAATGCCCAGGCTGATGTAAACCTGCACCTGCAAGGTCAAATCCTCGTTGCTAATGATTCTAATCCGCTTGATCCTAAGCCGCCATCGATTGGGACTGATTTCAACTTGAAGTGGCAATTTGCCGATGCCAACGCCAGTAATCCGGCAAACATCGCAGGTTTTGGCAGTGCGCCCACACTGGCGTTTAACAACGTTACGCTCAATTTGGGTTCGTTTGTGAGCAAGTTGGTCGAACCCGTTTTGGGAACAGTACAGACGG
>JAYUYI010000359.1:0-4358 GCA_043752545.1 Thermoleptolyngbya sp. | reverse complement strand
ATGCTGCAATTGACTTTGAACTTAAACCCACCTACACGATTCAGGTGCGCACGACCGATGTGGGCGGGCTGTTCTTTGAAGAAACCCTCACGATTAGCGTCAATGATGTAGTCGTTGAAACTCCGGTCAATGAAGCGCCAACTGACCTGGACTTAACGCCCAAAGCGGTCGCTGAAAATGTGGCACTGGGCACCGTTGTTGGCCTCTTCAGCACAACTGACCCCGATGCCGCTGATACCACCTTCACCTATACCTTAGTCGGTGATGCGGCCACCTTCCCAGACAATGCCGCCTTCACCATTGACCCAGCCACTAAAGAGCTGAAAGTGAATGCTGCAATTAACTTTGAGACCAAACCCACCTACACCATTCAGGTGCGCACGACCGATGCAGGCGGGCTGTTCTTTGAAGAAACCCTCACGATTAGCGTCACCGATGTTGTTGAAACTCCGGTCAACCAAGCTCCAACTGACCTGGACTTAACCCCCAAAGCGGTCGCTGAAAATGTGGCACTTGGCACCGTCGTTGGCCTCTTCAGCACAACTGACCCTGATGCCGCTGATACCTTCACCTATACCTTAGTCGGTGATGCGGCCACCTTCCCAGACAATGCCGCCTTCACCATTGACCCAGCTACTAAAGAGCTGAAGGTGAATGCTGCAATTAACTTTGAGACCAAACCCACCTACACCATTCAGGTGCGCACGACCGATCAAAGCGGGCTGTTCTTTGACAAGAACTTGACCGTTACTATTGCGGATGTGGATGAGTCGATTCCAGGCGGTGGAGTTCCAGTAATTGACATGAACGGTATAGCTCCTGGCATTAACGGTAGTGCAGCAGGCGCAGCTGGGGAATTGATTCAATTGGTCAGTGCAGAGGCAACCTTGACTGATGCTGATAGTCCTAATTTGAGTTCGGCGCTAGTCATTATTTCAAATTCGTTGGATACTCCCAATGAGACGTTGACGGCTAACACCAGCGGAACGGGTATTACTGCTACCTACAGCTCGACGGGAGTGTTGAATTTAACCGGATCTGCCTCGATCGCCACCTATCTTCAGGTGTTACGCAGTGTTACTTACCTCAACAGTGCCGCGATTCCTAATACGACTCCGCGCAATGTGCTGTTTATTGTGAGCGACGGTCAGAGCAACAGTCAAGTAGCAACGACAACGTTGACTCTAGATTCGGTGAATTCAGTTACGGGGACTGCTGGTAATGATGCGGGGCTGGTGACAACGCCGATCACTGATGTGATTGATGCGATCGCCGGAAACGACACAGTCACCTCGATCGCGGCCTATCTGAAGCAGCAAGATACCATCAATGGTGGAGATGGGATTGACACGCTGGTGTTGCAAGATGGAACTGGCAATCTCACGGTTAGGGTGGCGGATAGCGCGAACCAATTGCCTGATCTTGCCGCAGGAACGACCATCTCTAACTTTGAAGCGTTTGACCTAAGCGGGTCTATGGGCAATGTCACGATGCTGGGGAGCGGGGCACTCAACGATAATTTGATCGCGGGCTCAGGCAATGACACCTTAAACGGCGCAGCGGGCGATGACACACTGGTAGGAAATCAGGGGAATGACCTCTATGTTGTCGATAGTGCGGGCGATCGCATCTTAGAAGCTCCAAACGCAGGCATTGACACGGTTCAGTCGCCGATTAACTACAGGTTGGAGGCAAATCTAGAAAACTTGACCCTCACTGGTAGTGCGGCCAGCGGTACGGGAAATAGTTTAGGCAACGTGATTATCGGCAACATCAGAGTCAATACGCTGAAGGGGGGCGCTGGCAATGACACGCTGCTGGGCGGCGGTAACGCTGACAAATTGATCGGCGGTGCCGGAGATGATCGTCTGAACGGCCAGCGGGGTCGTGATCGATTGAAGGGGGGTCAAGGGAATGACAGTTTTGTCCTATCTGCCGCCCGAGGCTTTGGCTTTGATGTTATTGCGGGCTTTAATCCAGCCAATGACACGATCTTATTCTCCCGGCCTGGAGGAGGAAATAGTGTGAATTTAGGTGCGATCGCAGCCGCTCAGTTGGTCTACGGTTCAACAGCGCAGGATGCGGGCGATCGCTTCCTCTACAGCCTGCAATCGGGAGCGCTGATGTTTGACAGTGACGGCACTGGCAGCACGCAAGCTGTGTTGATTGGCACCTTAAAGAACAAACCCAGGATTACAGCCGCAGATATTGTGGTGATTTAATCGCGCCCTCACGCGAGGTGCAACTTGATTGAAAGCATTGTGGGATGGGCATCTTGCCCGTCCAGATTGAGCAGGCAAGATGCCTGCTCCACGGAAGACCAAGCCTTTGCAGACTTAAGTTGCACATTGAGTTAACTCAAAAGGGATTGTAGAACCCAAAATGGCGGCATACCGTGGGGTACGCCGCCATTTCGTTGATCACCCAATCTGCTTTGGATCAATCAATGTCGCTCCTCTAGAGACGCGATTAATCGCGTCTCTACACGTTTGCTTCTTCCCTGACTAGTTTGTCCCAACCCAAATCCTTCAGGTTGTTGTTGCGGCGGAGGGGACGGGTGGCCAGTTCCAGCACGTCGCGGGCGTTGGTGAAGCCGTGGATTTGCGCAAAGGTAAACTCCACCGACCACTTGGTGTTGATGCCACGCGCTTCTAGGGGGTTGGCGTGCGCCATGCCTGTAATTACCAGGTCGGGCTTGAGGTCGTAGATCCGCTGGATCTGGTTGTAGTTGTCGGGCTTTTCAATAATCCGGGGCAGCGGCACGCCCATCTCATGGCAGGTTTTTTCTAGCAGGGCAAGTTCGGCTCCCTGGTAGCGTTTGTCCATGTAGGGAATGCCGATTTCGGGAACTGTCATGCCGCAACGCACCAGGAAGCGTGCCAGCGAAATTTCTAACAGGTTGTCGCCCATAAAGAAAACAGACTTGCCGCGCAGCAGTTTGACATAGTCTTCTAGCCCTGCCCAAATCTGGGCTTCGCGCTCGTCTAGTCCCTTTGGTTCAATGCCAAACACCGAGCAGATTTTCTCGATCCAGGCGCGGGTGCCGTCGGGACCAATGGGGAATGGAGCGCCGATCAGCTTGCACTTGCGGCGGCGCATTAAGGTCGTCGCGGTGCGAGACAGGAAGGGGTTGATCCCACAGACGTAGTAGCCTTCTTCCAAAACGGGCAGTTCCGTAAACCGCTTGGCCGGCAGCCAGCCAGAAACTTTGATCCCCTGCTTTTTCAATTCCAGGGTTAGCTGCGTCACCACCGGGTCGGGCAAGGAGCCAAACAGCACCAGCGGTGGATGATCGACATACTCCAATTCTTCGGCCTTGACGTCTTCTTTTTTGCGCCCAAAGTTCATCAGCTTCTGGACGGCATTGCGCTCTGCCTTTTCGGTCTCGCTGACGGGGGCTTTGTCGGGGCAACGATGCGCCATCGCGGCTAGCACGGTATCTTCACCTTGGGTAAAGGCATAGTCCAACCCGTTGGCGCGCGCTACCACAATTGGGATGCCGATCTCAGACTCTAGCCGAGGCGCTAGCCCTTCCAAATCCATTTTGATGATTTCGGTGGTGCAGGTGCCAATCCAGACAATCACAGACGGGTTGCGATCGCGTTTAATCTGCACACACAGCCGTTTCAGCTCTTCGTAGTCATTGAGCTGAGCCGAAATATCGCCTTCTTCTAGCTCTGCCATGGCGTAGCGCGGCTCGGCAAAAATCATCACACCCATAGCATTTTGCAAGAAGTAGCCGCAGGTCTTGGTACCCACCACCAAAAAGAAACTGTCTTCAATTTTTTGGTATAGCCACGCTACACAGCTAATGGGACAAAACGTGTGATAATTCCCCGTTTCGCACTCGAAATTAAGCGCCTGAGGTTGGGTTTCTGCCAGGGTCATAGATCAATTTCCTTCTTTTATCAGGGAGCAACTATCAAGTTTTTATCAAGGAGCAACTATCAAGAACAGGGTAGGGCGAGCGCCTCGTTGGCTTAGATGGGCAAGATGCCGATCCCACAAGAATTACAAGCAAGAATTACAAGAACAGACTAAGCCGATCCTTACTCCCGCCCCCCATCAGCCTCGCCACCCCAAACGCCGTGGCACGATTCATCAATCAGAGACGGCAACTGTTGAGGCTTTTTGAGCGGAGGCGATGCCTCTACCGCCTCATTTAGCGCTGGAGCACCGCTAGGGAGCAGTTTGATCGCCTCTGTCATTGCCTTTTCCTCGACGACTTCCAACAGCTTCAATTCCTCGTCCGGGTTGAAGTTTAACCCCAGCGCCATCACAATCCGGTCAGGGTTGTGGCTTAGATCAACAATCAGCGGCAGCATGGTAGTGAGCTGCGGTTCTAGGGTAGACAGCGT
>JAYUYI010000358.1:0-4359 GCA_043752545.1 Thermoleptolyngbya sp. | reverse complement strand
ACCCAAGGGTAAACCGTATAACCAGCTCTCCTCAATCTTTCCGCCGCTTACGGACTGTCTCTCACGGAGGAAAAGCTCCGTGTTTCTGCTGACCCTTTGGCAGTGCCCACGCCTGATACCCGTGGAATAACGATGGTTTCGCACCCAGTAAGTGCAGACAATAAGCCTACATCTAGAGCATAGGTATCCCCCAATGACGGCTACTCAATCCTCCCTTCGTTCCCACAGTATGGAACTGTTGATGGCATATCAGCAAAATCCTTCCGTTGCCACTCGCAATCACTTAGTGCGGCTCAATGCGGGGTTGGTTCGTAAAATTGCTCATCGGGTTAGCCACCAATGTGCCGAACCCTATGAAGATCTGGAGCAAATTGGCTATTTGGGTCTAATCCGGGCAATTGAGCGCTTTAATCCTGCTCAAGGGTGTGCTTTCAGCTCATTTGCAGTACCCTACATTCGCGGTGAAATGCTGCACTTTTTGCGCGATCGCGGCAGTACGGTTAAAGTCCCTCGGCGCTGGCAAGATTTACAAAAAGAAGGGCAACGCGTTCGGCTGGAGCTAGCCAAAGAAAGCGGACGGCAACCGATGGATAGCGAAATTGCCGAAGAACTAGGGATTGATGTTCAAGAATGGCGAGAAATTAGGCTTGCTGTCCGCAATCGGCTGCCGCTAAGCCTAGATGCGACAGTTCAACAGTTAGATTCTTCTATCACATTGGGCGAAACGCTGCCCGATGCCCGCTACCAGGCCATGCAGCGGTTTGAAGAAGACCGTCAACAGCTACAGCGCGCCCTCAACCAACTCGAAGATAAAACTAGGGCTGCAATCGAATTTGTTTTCTTCAGCGACCTCTCTCGCAAGGAAGTAGCGGAACGGATTGGCGTCAGCCCCATGACGGTCACTCGCCGCATTCAGCGCGGTCTAGAGCAAATGGTGTCGTTTTTACAGCTGCAAACGATTCAAACAGATTCATGATTCATCTTTCACCCAAATTCTGACAGTTTCATCGGCACTGCTGCTGACAAGAGTTTGCCCATCAGGGCTAAAACCAATCGCTGTCACCGACCAAGACCCCGGTAGCGTTAATGGACGCGCCGTCAGATGAACCACCCCTTGATCATCGGGAGCCAGCTCCCACAGCCGAATTCGGTTGTCTTCGCTGCCACTGGCTAGCAACGTCCCAGTAGGGTCAAGGGCGAGGCAAGTAATGAAATCTTTGTGCGCTAGGAGCGATCGCCCCTGTTCCTGATGCCCCAGATGCCAGAACCGCAGGGTTTTATCCCAGCCTGCGCTGATTAAGGTTTGCCAATCGGGCGTGAGAACGAGGGCACTGATTCGGTCGCTGTGCCCTCGTAGCGTATCAATCAAGCGATCGCCCCGCAGATCCCACAGGCGGATAGTCTTGTCGTAGCTGCCACTCACCAGGGTTTGCCCATCAGGGCTGAGCTGCAGCGTACTGACACGATCGCGATGCTTACTCAAAGTCGCCAACCGTTCTCCCGTCTCCAAATTCCACAAATTAATTTGGCCATCCCCGCCGCCACTGGCAAACACCTGCCCGTTTTGGCTAATCGAAATTGACGAAACTAGCCAGTTATGGCCAGACAGGGTACGAATCAGCCGCCGAGTACTGATGTCCCATTGCTTTAGAGTGCAGTCGTCGCTGCCGCTCATGAGTTCTAGGCTGTCGGGGCTAAAGGCAAGGGTGCTAATGCGATCGCGATGCCCTCGGTGGCGCAGCGATCGTCCGCCAAAGGTGTGCAGCAAGTCGCCAGTTTCCAGGCTCCATAGCTTGATGGTTTTATCGGTGCTGCCACTCGCCAGCAACAGCCCATCTGGGCTAACAGCGACAGTGGTGACCACGCCTTCGTGGCCAGCCAACGCACGAACACAGCGCCAAGTTTGGGCGGAGGGAGCAAGCGTGCGGCGCGATTCCGTTGCCCGCAGAGCCAGTGCTGCTCGGCGGCTAGCCACCCCTAAAGGAACACGGGCAGCCGTGCGAACAATCGGGGTAGATTTGAGCTTGAGGTCGCGCATGATTTCAGAGGCCGTAGAGTAGCGCTGGCTGGTGGCCCGGTACAGCATTTTGTTGAGAATCTGGCTGAGGCGATCGCTGACGGGCTGAGTTAGGTAGTTTTGCCACACCCAACCATCTTCGCTAGCCGAATACAAGTCGAACGGATGGGTTGCCGTCAGCAGATGGATGCAGGTGACGCCCAGGCTATACAAATCACTGGCAAAGTCGGCTTTGCCCATCACCTGCTCAGGAGCCGCATAGCCCGCACTGCCAATCATGGTGCCCGTTCGCGCCAAGGCAGTTGTACTGGCATATTTGGAAGCGCCAAAGTCTACTAGAAAGAGAGAGGGGGGATTAGGAGTAGAGAAAATAATATTTTCTGGCTTAATATCACGATGAATCACGCTCTGGCTATGGATGAAGTCCAGTACCGGTAGCAGGCTATTGAGCAGGTGCAGGATTTGAGTTTCGTTGAACGCACCTTTGGCCGCTAGCAGTTCGTCCAGATTACGTCCGTCGATAAATTCTTGGATCAGATATTGGCCGTCGGTTTGCTCAAAGTGAGCCAACAATCGAGGAATTTGAGCATGTTGCCCTAGGCAGTCTAGCCGTTCGGCTTCTTGGCGGAACAGCTCCATAGCCTTGCGCGAGTCCCCCTGCCCCAACGGCAGAAACTGCTTGATCACACACAACGCTGCCGGAGGAATTTCAATTTTTAGGTGGGTCAATGCATCAGCTCGGCTCAAAGATAGCGCCGCTGAAGTGTTCGACAGTTCAGGCGATTCATCTGCTTCAAGCGTGACGCAGTCCGGATGCTGTTCGTCCACGGCCAGAAACGTTCGGCCAAAGCCGCCTTGCCCAATCACCGCCAAAGCGCGGTAGCGATCGCCCAATCGCAGCTTCGTGCCACAATTTTGGCAAAATAGAGCGTCACCCGGATTGGTAGGGTTCTGGCACGTCGGGTTCAAACAGTAGGTCATGCAGGAGGCGATTACTAATGAAGGGCTAAAGGATGGCACCATTTCCATTTTGCCTCTTCCAAGTTACGGCCCGCTCAAGTCGGCACTAGTTCCCCAGGCCGCAACCGCGACCATTTACCCCGCTCTTCTACAAAACTCAGGCAGCCGACTACATCCCATTCCATCTCAATCGTGTCGTCCGTATCGCTGGGACGAATATTCACATTGATGGTTGGCTCGGTAGGTTCAAAGTCAGGAAATTCTGTCAAGTGAGGTTGCTGATGCTGATATTCTACTGCGTTGTAGGTGAGGCAGCGGTCTACATACTGGCAGTTGATACAAATACACATCCTAGAATTCCTCCGCAGCTTGAGCCAACGAATGAGCAAAGATGGCTCTATTCCTGCTAATCTAGCGCAAGTTTTAACAAAACAGGCAATGCCCTTAGTGGATGTTGCAAAATGAAAAAACAGCACTTAATGGGCGGGTAGAGCCTGCTGTTTGGGAGTCGTCAGCGGTGATCTGCCGTTAGCGGCAAAACTGGACACAAAACGTTAGGCCGCAAGGCATACCGCTGACCAGTATTTCTACATATTTCGAGATGTTTCAGGTCGGTTTAGATTTGCAACCCACGCTGCCTCAAGATTGTTCTATTGTTGCTTCTGCGCTGTCGCCCCAAACCTGGTCGTTCAGATTGAAGTGGTTACCGCCAGCGGCTTATCTGGTGGGTGGGAACGTGCGCGATGCCTTACTCGGCAGGCGGGCAGATTATTTGGATCTAGACTTTGTGTTGCCTGAAGGCGCGGTTCAAACGGCAAAAGCGATCGCCAATTATTACAATGCTGGGTTTGTGTTGCTAGATGCAGAACGCCAGATTGCCCGAGTGGTGTTTGAGCGCGCCACTGTAGATTTTGCGCAGCAGGTTGGACCTAGCCTAGAAACCGATTTGCAGCGGCGAGATTTTACAGTCAATGCGATCGCCTACAACCCCCATTCTGAGCAGTTGCTCGATCCGATCCACGGCTATGGCGACCTGCAACGGCGACAAATCCGCATGATCGCCCCCGAAAATCTTAAGGAAGATCCGCTGCGGCTGCTGCGAGCTTACCGACAAGCCGCCCAGCTAGACTTTGTTTTAGAACCCAATACGCAAACTACAATTCGTCAGTTAGCGGATTTGCTGCGGGAAATTGCTCCAGAGCGGGTTCAGTCCGAATTGAACTACTTATTGGGCACCGCCAAAGGGACACCATTTCTGACGCTAGCGTGGGAAGACGGGTTATTGAAGCATTGGCTCCCGGGCGCGACTGCCGCTGGCTTAGCGCAGATTGCCGATATTGACCGAACGGCGATCGCCCTCGCCGAGTTTTGTCCGGCCTTTA
>JAYUYI010000357.1:0-10376 GCA_043752545.1 Thermoleptolyngbya sp. | reverse complement strand
AGCGGTTGATAGGTCTGACCCAGCTGCTGGCGTACAGTTTGAATGGCGGCTAGGGCGCGATCGCGTTTGGCGGCAATGGAGTAGTCGGTGTCGGGTGAGCCGTGGAATTTGCCGTTCTGACGAGAGCTGTCAGCCACTGTTCCCGAGTTGGGGATGGGGCGATCGCCATCCCGCAATACTGGAATTGCCAGCAGTTCCTCGACTGGGCGTTCTTCCAGGTTTTGCCGCAGGAAGGAGCTATTGGCCGTGTTTTCTAGCAGGCGGCGAATCAGGTACGACATGCCTGGAATCAGTTCGCCGTAAGGGCAATAGACTCGCAGCCGGAAGCCTTGGTCGATCAATGCTTTGGCCAGCTTGTCGGCCATGCCGTAGAGCACCTGTAGCTCAATTCGGCGACGCGGAATGTTGAGTTCTTGGGCAATGGCGATCGCGTGGGCTTGCGATCGCACGTTGTGACTGCCGATCGCCGAGTACAGGTACTCATGGTTTTCGAGCAGCCGCCGGGTCAGCCGTTCAAAACTATAGTCGGTCGATTCTTTGTGTTGAAAGACAGGATTTTCCCACTCGTGCTGCGCCGATTTAATTGTCTCTTGATCCCAATAGGCTCCCTTCACTAGGCGAATTGTAATCGGTGTGCCGCGCTGTTTGGCCCACTCAATCCAGCCCTTCAAGTCGGCTTCCGTATCTTTCAAATATGCCTGAAGCGTCACTCCAATATCGCTGCGGCTGCGAAATTCCTCTTCCATTAAGATCTGCTTGAGGATCGAAATCGTCAGGTCTTTGTAGGCGTATTGCTCCATGTCGAAGTGCACCGCCGCACCTAGCTCCTTGGCACGGCGCAGCAGGGTACGGGCGCGATCGCTCACCTGTGCTTGACTGCCCTGGGCATCTAGCGGGTCAAATTGCGAATAGAACGCCGTTAGCTTCACCGACACCTGCACTTTGGGCAGCGCTTCGCCATCTGCTGTATCGATTTGTGGCATAGTTGGCCAAGACTTAGAGGCCGTGGTCAGCGCCTCCATCAGTTCCATGTAGCGATCGAGGTAGGACTGCGCCTCAGCTTCTGTAATCACCGCCTCGCCCAGCAAATCGACGGTGAACGCCATCTTGTCCCGCCGCAGCTGCTCCAGGGTTTTGATGACCTGTTTAATTGTTTCGCCGGAGATATACTTGTGCGCCAGCGTTTCAACAGCGGTGGTAACGGTCGTAGCGGCCACCTGCCCCGGCATCGATTCCGGGCTGGCAAAATTCAGCATCCCCTTCAGCGCACTGGGTAGCTCAACGTTGTCTTTGCCCAAATATTCTTGCAAATGACGGGCAATCTCGGCCTTGCTTTGCAGCGACGGCAGGGCATCAATGAAGTGAAATAGCTGCACCCGCAATCCAGGATTACCCATCGTCCAACCCAGCAGTTTTTCGCTCAGATTGATCTGGTCGCGCATTTGGGCAAAGAAGGAGCGGTTCTCGCGGGTCGCCGACAGCAGTTGACGGGCGATCGCCTGAGTGTTTGGTTCGTATTGTGTGACGCCAACTTGACTAACCACAGGTTACATACTCCTGGAAGAACGTGGATGTGAAAATTCTCAGTCCTCTATCTTCTCATTGTCCTGATTTCCACGGGAAACGGGTTTTAAGGATTGTGATGAGTTATGGAAATTTGGTGAGAGCGAACGGGGATAGGGGTGAATGGTTAGAGTGACCGTTTACTACCCCGAGGAGAGATACGGAGACATGGGAACGTACTTTAGGATTTAGATCTCCGGCTTGCTGGAAAAGGAGATCTGCCCGACCTGTCTTTACACGGTAGCCCTGAACGTGCATCAACCCGAACTGCCGCTCTTCTCCACCGCTCCGGCCACTCCTTTATCCGCTTCAGCCGATGATGCTCAAGCTCGTCAAGCTCGTCAGCAGAAGGCGTTGCTGGTTCACGATCGCCTCTGCATGGTCTATGGCTGCCCAATTCCCTATAGCCACCGCAACCTCGACCCCATGAGCGAACTAGTGTCGGCGCTGCTGTCTCACCGCACCAAAAATAAGGCATCGGGGCTGGCGTTTCGGCAGCTGCGCGATCGCTACCCCACTTGGGAAGCCGTGCGAGATGCACCCGTTGAAGACATCCAGGCGGCGATCGCACCCTGCACCTACCCAGAACTGAAAGCGCCGCGCTTGCAGCAAGTGTTGCGATTACTCACCGGGCGGCTCAACGGCAACCTGTCGCTGGAGTTTTTGGGTGACTTACCAGTTCCAGAGGCACGCGCTTGGCTAGAATCGTTGCCAGGAGTCGGTCCCAAAACCAGTGCAGCGGTGATCAGCTTCAGTACGTTGCGGGGGATAGCGCTGCCCGTAGACAGCCACCATCACCGCGTAGCTATCCGTCTGGGTTTAATTCCGGCGAGCACAGCGGTCGGGCCTGCTCATGCGCTACTGGAGGCGCAGTTGCCGCCTGAGTGGGCAGCCCAGCAGGTTTACGATAACCATCAGGTGCTGATGCGCCATGGCCAACAATGCTGTTTTTATCGACAGCCTGCGTGCGATCGCTGCCCGGTGCTCGATTTATGTACATTCGGGCAACAGCGCTGCCGTGCTTAAACGCCGTTTGTCATGGGATGGCGCTAAGTTGCAAAATCGGCTTGTTCAAACTGGAGGCTAAACCAACCGCTGCCCGTGGCTTGTAAGGTGTAATTGGCTGCCTGGGTTGGTGGGAGGGCAGCTTTGGGGTCGAGAGCACTGTTGTCTAAGGTGTCTAGGCCAGATGTGCTTTGTTGAGGTGATTCAGATGGCGCAACTGATTGTTTAACCTTTGCCCCGTTTTTGAGGCTAGCGGCGTCCACAAATTCTCTAATGCCATAGGCTTCTAAAAAATCGGTTGTAAATGGGTTTTCAAAGGGTAGTTCTTGGTCTTCAGCAGGCCAAGTTGGAGCCGATTGAAGCTCAACAGAACTCTCTGCAGCAGCGATAGTGCCATTATGATTGACACGTTCCACGTCACCCCAGCCGACAGATTGGGGCGCTGGCATGACCGCAGCGGCTGAGCCATTAACGCTTTTACGGAGCTTTTGCAAGCTGTTGAAGACTTTACGGGCATTGGCTTCGTTATCTTGGGCTGTGAACAGCTCCAGCGCGGTTTCCAAGTCGGCGATCGCCCCTTCCATGTCGCCCACTCTAGGGCGGGCTAAGCCCCGGTAATAGTACGGAGTGGGGGTGGAAGGTGCAAGCTGAATGGCCTCGCTATAGTCAGCGATCGCCCGCCGCAGGTCGCCCAGTTTTTGACAGGCCATGCCTCGGAAAAAGAAAGCGATCGAACAATCCGGCTGGGTTTGCAGAGCCGCTGTGTAGTCGGCGATCGCCCCCAAGGGATCGCCCAATTCGGTGCGAATATAGGCGCGGTTGCAGTAGGCTACAGCCTGCTGTGGTTGCAGCTGTAGCGCTTGGCTAAAGTCGGCGATCGCCCCAGCACCATCCCCTAGGTCGTAGCGCACCAGCCCCCGGAAGTTGTAGGCCAGCGCATCGTCTGGACTGACGTGTAGAATGTGCTCAAAATCGTCTAATGCGCCCTGTTTATCGCCTAGGTCGTAGCGCGTTGCAGCCCGGTTCCAATAAGCCGCCACATCTTGCAGATTAAGCGCAGGTTGATCAAACCGCTGGGTCAGCTGTTGAATCATGGCGGGGTCATCGGTGCGCAGCTTCAGCTCTAGATTCGGCACCAGGGTGGTTGCAGCTAGGGCGTCGTCAATCCCCAACACGGCATAGCGATCGTCGGACACCAAAAAGTTTTCCCGTGTGCCCAAAATTTTGAATTGAAACTGAGCCGGATAGCGCCGCTTAATCTGCAACAGCTTTTGCAGCGTATCTTGTAACTTGCCCATTTTTAGCGGATGCACTTGCCACCGCTGATTGATGGCACTCAAAAACCGTGGTGTTTCTCGATCGGCCAGGTAGCACCAGCCCAAATCTAAGTGGCGGTTGTGCTGAAAAAACCGCTCTAGTCGCTGCATCAACTCGTCGTTTAAGCTGCATCGGCTCGACCAAGGCAAAATGATGATCAGTCGGTGCTCAGAGGTTTCCAGCGCATCTTCTAATACCTGGCGGCTATCGGGGACACGCAGACTGGGATGCTCAGGTGAAGGGCGTTGGCCTGCCTGCGCGGAGCGTGTATCGCCCTCCTCCGGCAGTGCTGACTTAAAATCTAGGACAAACTCGTAGTGAGGGCCTGTGACAACGCTCCCCATCTGCTGGTTAAGATCTTGAATTGCTTGGCGCAGGGTCGTCTCAACTTGATGTTGAAACTCTGTGCTCGTCGGCAGTAAGAGCAATTGTCGATCAATCCGCCCTAATTCTCGTTGCAGCATTTCCTCTAGGCGCGACTCAAACTCTGTTGGCGGTGATGGTGAAGCGGGGTTGAGTGAGGCCGCAGTGGGCAATGAATTGGTAGCGGCCTGCTCACTGTGCTGTGCAGGTTCGAGTTGCTGTGCGGGTTCGAGTTGCTGTGCAGGTTCGGCAATCAGTGATTGCAGCTGCTGATTCAGTGAATCTAGTTCCAGGTGCAATGTTTCTTCGAGCTTTTCTTGAAACTCTTGCTGCTGCTGAAGCGTGTTGACCTGGGTTACCAAGCCGCTAAAATCACGCCGAGGCACCATCTGAGTGACTACTGTGAGCAGTTTAGCCAGTTCTTGCTTGAGAGACGTGGGGTCAAAGGGCGATGGTAATTTCTGGACTTGCCGATTTAGATGGCCAATTTGCTGCTGTAGAGACGTCAGACTGTCGCGGGTAGGGCGATTTTGCAGCTGCTGGGTCAGGTCTTGCAATTTGCGGCGCAGCCCCTCTTCTGCTTCAGATTGAGCCGATTGCTGGTAGTAGAGCGCCTGCACTTCTGTGACCAGGGTCGTCCACTCACGGCGGGGAACTAGGTCGGCGACGACCCGAATCAGTTCGGTGACTTCTTGCCGCAGGGCGCTAGCGTCAAACGGCGGTGGCAGTTTATGAAACTGGCTATGCAGGCGGTTCACCTGCTCTTGCAGCGAGTGGAGTGTAGGTTTGGTTTGGTCGCTGAGAATTTGTAAGCTGGTTTGCAGATGGCCTGCTTCAGAGCGCAGTTGGGCGATCGCACTGTCTAAGTCATCGACCCGGGCTGATGTAGACACCTGATGCAGCCGGGTCGTCACCTGCACCATGCTGTCGCACAGCTGGTTATAGTAATCGCGCAGCTGTCGCACTTCCCCCCGGATACCTTCTATGTCACGTTGCTGCAAGGAGTCTAGCCGCTGCTGTAGGTCTTGCTGAATCTGCTTCATCTCAGCTGACAGCGTTTCAGACATCTCACGATTGCGGGTCAGCATCGATTTCTTGAGGCTGCCCATCATTTCTGGGGTCGGCAAAGAGAGGATTTGCTGGTTCAACAGCTCGACATGTTTCGCCAACCGCTGGTCAATATCGTTGACGGCGATCGCCAAATTACTTTGCGTTTCTTGCTCAAACCGATTGCGATTGGCCAGATTTAAGAGCACCAGTAGCGAGATTGGCGCAGAGGCGTAGACCACCTGTGAGGTGGCAAATGAGGCGACCGACCCCACGCCCAAGCCCACTAAAGACGCATATTCTGCAATATCTAGCCAATGGCGTTTTTTATTCAAGGTATCCATGCCCCAGACTCCCACGACAGCCGCCAGCGGTAGAGACAGTGTTGCTGAAAAGATCGTCAGACAGAGGGCAGGAACGCCTTCCCTACCGACTGTACGGCTAGTCCTTGCAGCACACCCATGCCATCCCACTCCAGCAGACAAGATTTTAGATATATCTGTCTATTCCGGGCAAGCTAACTGACATCAGGAAATCTGCCTAAATTGGGTGTCACAAATTCACTGCACCACACGCCCCATATACTCACCCCAAAGTTGGGCAGCTTGGGCACTTCTGCCACTGGTCGAGGTGTTGTCGTCGTTGCCAAACCAAACCCCTGTAACCAGGTTACGGTCGGGAATATAGCCTACAAACCAGAGGTCGCGGTTGTCGTTGTTGGTGCCCGTTTTGCCCGCCTCGCCCATCCCCAAATAAGCAGCTCTGCCGGTGCCGCCCCGGACAACGCCGCGCAGCAAGTCGGTCATCGTACTAGCAATGACTGGGGTGATGGCAGGCACATTGGTTTGCAGACTTTGGCTGGCATCGTAAATCACGCGGCAGCTGCGAATGTCTTTGGGATCGGTGCAATCGCTGCTGTCTAAAATCCGCTTGACGGCGTGAGGTCGGTTGCGCAAACCGCCGTTGGCGAGTACGGCATAGGCTCCAGTTAGCTCTAGCAGCGTTACCTCGCTTTGACCCAGAGCCAGACCGGGTACCGGGTTAAGCGGCGAGGTAATACCCATGCGTTTGGCAACCTGCACCACGTTGTCGAGTCCTGCTTCCTTTGCCACTCGCAGGGCGATCGCATTTTCAGATTGGGCGATGCCACTATACATATCGGCGCTGCCCCCGCCCAGACGTTCACAGCCACTAAACGATTGCCCGCCCCAGTCTAAAGGAGCGCACGAGAACGAGGTAGATGGAGAAATTCCTTGCTCCAACGCGCTAGCGTAGTCAAAGATCTTAAACGTTGAACCGGGCTGACGCAGCGCCTGCGTGGCTCGATTAAACTGGCTTTCGGCAAAACTTACCCCACCGGTCATCGCTAGAATCTCGCCGGTGCGGCTGTCCAGCGTCACCAGCGCCCCTTGCGAAAACCCAGACGCCGCACCCTCAGTTTCAACGGCAGTGCGCAGGGAGGGATCGGCTTGTGTTTGAAACCGTGGATCCAGGCTACTTTCGACGACAAAATTGCCCTCTTGGGCGAGCTGTTCTCCCAATAGCCCGTCTAGTTCATCGAACACATAGCTATAAAAGTAAGGAGCCAGATTGCTGCGCAGTTCTTGGATGGCGGCTGGGTTAATGTCAATCCGCGATCGCCTTGCCCGTTCGGCATCCTTCAAGCTAACTTTGCCGCTAGCTGCCATCCGGTTGATGACGCGATCGCGCAGCTCCACCGCCGTGTTGTAGTCCTTTACTGGGTTGAATGTATTGGGAGCGGGCAAAATGCCCACCAGCGTAGCCGATTCTGACAACGTCAAGTCTTTGGCAGACTTCGCAAAATAAAACTGCGCCGCATCCTCAAATCCATAGATGCCATTGCCCAGATAGACCCGATTCAGGTACGTCAGCAGCAAAAAGTCTTTGCTATAAATTGTTTCTAGCTTAAAGGCCACAACGGCTTCCCGCAGCTTTCGTCCAGCCGAGTCTTCAGTGCCTACATAGCTGCGAAAAATATTGCGAGCTAGCTGCTGCGTAATCGTGCTGCCGCCTTCACGAATGCCACCCCCCCGAATGTTGGTCAGCAGCGCCCGCAGTGTCCCAATCGGGTCAACGCCCAAGTGCCAGTAATAGCGCGAGTCTTCGGAGGCAATGAGCGCCTCTGGCAAATAGTCCGAAAATTCTGAGAGCCGCTGCTTTTCGATATGAGTCCGCGTTTCGACAGCACTGAGAGGGGTTTGGCCATCTCGCGCCAAAACCATCACAGGTCCCTGCACCGAAGCGGGCAACGGCCGCACTGCAAACTTTTGCCACTCCAGCCCCACCCACAGCGCCGTTACTGCCGACAGCCCCGTAAAGCCATATAGCCCATACTTAGCCGCCTTCACATACCAAGGCGGCGGGTCAACGTACTGCACTCGCACCGCATCGGCCAGATCGGGTGGCCCCAGGCTAAAGACATCGCCGTGCCGCAGCGGAATTTTGGCCAAACGTCGCTTGCCTCGATAGATGCCGTTGGTCGAGTTCTCGTCCCGCATCACAAAGGCATAGCGCCCGCGCTGGCTATCGCGGGCGAGCGACAGATGCACCTGGCTGACCACGGGGTTGCGCACCACAATGTCACAAGACTTAGAACTGCGTCCCAGCAGGTAGCGATCGCCCAGCAGCGGATAGACCTCTGCCTTGGCCGCCTCTGCTTCTTGAACCCATAGTTCGGGTACCCGGGCATTAGGCTTCAGCTTTAGCTGCGAAAAATTGACCTTCGCCTGTACATTTTGGACAGCTTGGGTAATTGCACCCAGGAAGGTCTTTGGCGGCGGTGGAGGTGGAGCTTGCGGTGGAGTCATGCAGCGTCCATGCAGTAAGGAAGAAGAACAGTTGGGCGATCGCGATCGCGGTCAAGCAAAACACCAACATCGCATCACATCCCATATTCTAATCATCTTGCAGTTCAATCAGTGAACCCTTTTCGATCATTAGAATTAGATTTATGGCGCTAAGTGCCGTTTTTTGCGATGGAAGTTAGGGAACGTTAAGTACATTAAAAGATTTTTGTACACGTTTAACTACAATGTCTACGGCTATGTCGAGTAAGAAGGTCGCGATGCTAAGCCCAGAGAACGAGTTATTCTCCCAAGATGAGGGGATGTCAATGGCAGACATCGAACAGAAACGACTGAAAGCGATGGCCGACCTGGGCTTGCTGGATAGCGAAAGTGTTCCAGTGTTTGAAGAAGCGACCCAGACAGCTGCTCATTTTTTAGATGCGCCCATTTGCATTTTGGGGCTTATGGATCAAGAACGGCAGTGGTTTAAGTCAGCGGTCGGTCTTTCTCGAATTGGGCTGATGAATGACTTGGCGGCGTCTCGTCAGCTGGCGCGGGCAGAGTCATTTTGCACCCACGTCGTTGAGAGTCGTCAAGTCTTAGCCATTAGTGATGCGATCGCCCACCCGACTTTTGCCAATCACCTGTTGGTTAAACGCTACGGGATTCAAGCCTACTTGGGTGTGCCGTTAGTCACAGCCAGCGGAGACTGTATTGGCACCTTGGCAGTGATGGAGTTAGCGCCGCGAGACTTTACCACCCGCGAAATCGAACTGCTAGAGCTAATTGGGCGCTGGAGCATGAGCGAGTTTGAACGCAACACGCTGTTGAAAAAAACCGCTAGGCGACAGAACGGAAATGGAGCAGAGGCGATCGCCCTCCCAGCGGCGGGTTCAGTGAAAGCCGATCTAATTACCCACATGGTGCAAGAACTCCGTACCCCCCTGACGTCCATTCTGGGGATGGCTAGCGTTCTCAGCCGAGAAATCTACGGCCCTCTGACCGACAAACAAAAAGAGTATATGGGGATTGTTCACGACAGCGGGCAGATGCTGCTTACCGTTTTGAATGAAATCGTAGAGCTAGGGGCGTTAGATCACCACAACTTGGCACTCAATCTAGCCCCCGTAGACATTGAAATGCTCTGTCAGCAAGCTTTTGCCACTCTACAGCAAGCGGCTCAACGCCGAGAACAACAAATTCGCCTCACCGTGGAACCAGGAAACCACATCTGGCTGCTCGACAAAGATAAAATTCGTCAACTGTTGTATCACCTAGTTTTCAGTGTGATTCAGTCCTCCAGCACCGAAAGCGTCATTCGCATCCATATTTCCCGCAAGCCCAGCCAACTCAGTGTCACCCTATGGACATCGCATCCCTGGCTCGGCGAGGGGTTGCCCCAATCAGAATTGAATAGTCACCAGATGGTTCATCTCACGCCCGAGACAGGCTTTGGCTCTGAGAACTCCAATTACGCAGCCTCAACCCGCTGGTCATCCTCCCCGGCCAGCGCTGGCCAGTCTTTTCCCCAACCGACTCCAGCACCGTCAACCAACTCAGAACGCAGTGATTCCAAAGACTTGTTACGGCAAAATTTGGGGCTAGCGCTTAGTCGCCAGCTGGTCGAGATACATGGCGGCAGCATAAAAATTCAGGGCGCGCCCGAGACGGGATATCGTTATGTTGTAACGATTCCTCAAATGACTGAAGCCGCTCAAATCCCCTAGGCTCCTCACCTGTTCGGCTGAAATTGAGATCTGACCAACTGCCGCATCATCCCGCTAGAGCTAAATTCCAACTATTAACTATTTAGATTTAGAAATATTTAGATTTAGAAATAGTTACAGATTTTTCTAAGATTTGCTCCCAAGCGTCTGTAACCCTATCCTGCCTGATTTCCTAGCCATTGAGGGAACCACGCAGGACGTCAAAAGCCTAAATCTTCATCTTTCTGAAGACTTGATAATTTCCACAAAATGACGATAGATTAAGGTTAGTAAGCTAGGACACTAAATGACCCCACTGCTGATTTAGCATTTTGCTATGGAGCAAGGGTTTGTGGTCTGGACACGACTAACGTTTTGGTCTGCATCGAAGGAGCTGTCTGGCTGATGGACTACATAGACGAAATACTAGAAAAGCTGAAAGAATGGGCGCGCAGGCTGATTGAAGCGCTGCTTGATCCCAACGCCCAGCCTGAGCCTGAGCCGATTCCGATCCCTGTCAAAGATCCAGATCGCCGTCGTTAAGGCACTTTTATCTAAGTGTCTTCGC
>JAYUYI010000356.1:0-1619 GCA_043752545.1 Thermoleptolyngbya sp. | reverse complement strand
CCCAGGCCGCGATCGCCAGTTCAACGCCTGGAGGGTTATGTTTGAGCGCATTCGTAATTAAATGCTCAAACACTCGCCGAATCTGACAGGGATCGCCGTAGACATGGGGCAGATCGGGTGCAATGTGAATCGTTAGCTTGGCCTGATCTTTGGTGATTAACGGCTGTAAACTAGCGCCAATAGCTAAAATTAGCTCGTCAAGCTGAATTAACTGACGCTGCAATACCAGCGGTTTGGCTGTGCAGCTATAGGCATCGAGCAGGCAGTCAATTTGCTTAATGTGGCATTCTACTCCCTGTACCATGCGCTCTAACGTAGAGCGAGGAATCGCGATCACCTCAGAGCAAGATTGCGGCTCGACCCCGACGCCCTCTAGCAAGTTTTTGATCACCATTTGCATCCCCAGCGTCGGGTTACGCAAATCGTGAGCCATCGCATGGAGCAGCGATCGCAACGATTGTTCGGTCTGCTGACGACAGCTGACAGCAGCGTGCAGTTCCTGATTTTTTTGACTGACTTGCTGACGCAGCCGCCGCACTGAGATCAGCGTCTGCACCAAGGGCAATAGTGTCTGCGGTTGAAAGCAGCTCACTAGGTCGTCGTCAGACTCTAGAGCTGATTTGAACGATGCCGGAATAGAGGCTGGCGTCAATGTCAGAATCGGAATAGTGCTGCTGGTCGCAAGGGCTTTGAACTGCTGATAGGGTGCTAAAACTGGTAGACCAAGCACAGCACCGTCAAGCACAATCACGTCGGGTTGTTGTAGACCCAGATGGGCGATCGCCTCTTCTCCTGTAGCTGCAACATGAACTGTCAACCCACCAGCGGCGATCGCATCTAGCCACAGGGCTAAGCTAGCTGACTCAGCATTCACTAACAACACCCGACCGGGAGAAGCGATCTCAACATCCATGCTTAAAATCCATAGCTTAAAGCCAAACATGTATCAGAGTTGTCATGAAACATGCATGGTGTTCATTGGCAATCATACGGGTTGCATTGGCTTCAAGCCCTCACCTTACTGGGTGTTTTTAGACAACATATTCAGAAAAGATAATTCTAGAAAGATAAATCAGCACAGCCTGAGATCCCGAACGCCCCAATCCGAATGCCTAGGGAAAGGGTGGCGATCGCGGCAACGCCGGCTTAAAATCTTAAAACCACAAAAAAAGGGCTGAAACCATAGTTTCAGCCCTTTTTTGTGATTTTAGTTTGGTTAATTAGTTTTGGTCTTGGAAGCCCGCAACCCGATATTGCAGCTGTGACGCAGACCAAACGTTAGGACACAGCGCCTACTCAACCAGCGGCGGCAGACTCCTTCGCTTTTCTCTCAAACACCTGAATATTTGGCTCCAGTAAAATAAAGCCTTTCTCGGTTTCTTTGCCGATCCGTCCGGCGATCGCAGCAACCCACTGTGGGTAGTCAGCCTGCGCGTCTTCTAATTTCTTCCAGATTTTTGGCTTAACGGTGATACTCACCAATCGCCCTTCACAGTCTACCTCGAACTCCTTCCAGCCGTTTTCGACTGTTTTAGCCTCTGGATACTCACTAATTTTGATTGTGACTTCCAATTTTCCTGGTACTGCCATCCGTCCAACTCCTTAACTTCTACTCTGCA
>JAYUYI010000355.1:0-1621 GCA_043752545.1 Thermoleptolyngbya sp. | reverse complement strand
TCTTAGTCAACTCGGGTTCTAGGCGTCCCAGATAGCGCCCCATGTGGGTGAGAAAACTCAGGGGAATTTTGCGCTCTAGCAGTTCAATTACAACAGCAGGCGACACCGTCGCTCGTCCCAAAATCACCACCCCATCTAGCTTAATCAGGGGAATATCTTGCAACGTTTGTTTGTTGGCTCGCACCGTTAACCGTTCATCGGTTTTGCCAATAAAGGCATCGTCTTGCGTAATGTAGAGAGTGCCCATGGGTGGAGAATTTTGAGTTTTGAGTTTTGAGTTGAACGATGAGGATGGGGGAAGAAATGGGGATTGATGATCAGTTTCCTCTGATTTAGACAGCTTCTCGGTAGCGACCGACTTTATCAGCAGCTTTGGGTAAACACTGTTGATAGAGGCTGCATCCTTTGCAGCGCGCAGTATAGATCGCTGGGGGCATCGCTCCGGTATCTAAAATGTCAGCCACGGCAGCAATGGTGGCGATCGCGCTTTGGCGTAGCTCGGTAGAAATTTCAACAGGCTGCCGCTGATGTGAATGGGCATAGTAGACATACCCAAGCGGGACAGCTTTCCCCGTCATCTCTTCTAGACACAGCGCCTGCGCACACACCTGCAACGCATCATTGTCAAACTCACCGCGATCGCCGCGCTTATATTCAATCGGCACCCAATGACCATCAATTGATTCAATCAGATCAGCCTTGCCAATCAACCGATACCGTTCCGATTTCAGCCAGACAGCCCGAATCTGCCAGGTATCATCTCGCTGATTTTCACCCAGCGTATGAACGCGATCGTGCAGGCTAGTACCTTCAACGGTGTACTGATTATCGATAAAACCGCCAATACAAAACATTCGCCAACAGCGATGAGGACAATACGCATATTGATTCAGGGCAGCAATGGAAATATAGTCCTCCATTAAATCCGCCTCACCATTCCCATTCCCATCGGCGTTTTGCGTCCGATGCCTGCATAAAGGGCAAAGTCTGCCAGCGTATTGAGCTGTTTAATAGCAACCGGATCAGCATCACCCAAAATGCGATAGCTAATCGTACCGACACAGCCTGCCCACTTGCTCGTAGGATCATTCACCAGTTCAGTGCGAATATCGAAGAAGCTAGGGAATAGTAATTCAACCAACGTTTCGGGAAAGGTGATACCGCTATAGCGATTCCAACGGTGCAGCAAACTATGGAAGACGCATTCTCGCGTCGGCAATGCCGAGTCATATTTTCCCTGCCGAAAGGTAGTCGGGGTGCAAAGGCTGAAGGCAAGCTGGCGGGCGCTATCCGATGCCTGCTCGTATAGCTGCGCGTATGGGCTAAAGTTTGCCCAGGGTTGGGTAGATTGAGCGGTGCCAAGAATACTGGTAATTTGCAAATTGGCAGGACCCAAGTGCCCAGGATGGACAGGATTGAGGTTGAGCCAGAGAGGGGTTAGGTGGCTAAATAGAGCGTCGTCTAGCAGCGAAATGCGCCACCAGCACGCAGTACCCGCCGCGATCGCCTGTTTGTGTTCCCATTGCAACGTGCGATCGCGCTGTGGGCGATCGCTTATTTGCAGGGGGCTGAGGGTAAAGGCTTTCTCGGTCTTCTGCTCGTGCAGGCGATCGCCCAGCGA
>JAYUYI010000354.1:0-1622 GCA_043752545.1 Thermoleptolyngbya sp. | reverse complement strand
TTTCTACCTGCAAAGAGATCTTTACTAATTTAGACCAGTTAGAAATGACCGTTGCCGACTTAAAAGGCATGAAACAGGGCAAGCTGCGGCTAGCGGTGATCACTACGGCAAAATATTTTGTGCCTCGGCTGCTAGGGCCTTTTTGCCAAGAATATCCGGGGGTTGATGTTTCTCTGGCCGTGACGAACCATGAACGGGTAATTGAGCGGTTGGCCAACAACCAGGATGACCTTTACATTATGAGCCAGCTGCCCGAGCACTTAGATATCGCGGCTCATCCATTTTTGGATAACCCTCTGGTGGTAATCGCTCCCCGCAATCACCCCTTAGCTCAAGAAAAAAACATTTCTCTCAAACGTCTCTGCGAAGAAACGTTTATTATGCGTGAGCCTGGTTCTGGGACTCGTCGAGCCTTTCAAAAGATGCTAGACGACCAGGGGATGTCGGTTAAGGTGCGGCTAGAGTTGGGCAGTAATGAAGCCATTAAACAGGCGATCGCCGGAGGTTTGGGTCTGTCTGTGCTGTCGTCGCACACGATCTCGATGGAGGGTGCGCATGGGGAACTGATGGCTCTGGACGTAGAAGGCTTTCCGATTGCACGCAAATGGTACATCGTACATTTGGCTGGTAAGCAGCTATCTGTGGTGGCCAGTACTTTCTTCGATTATCTGCAAGTTGCCGCTGTGCAGCTAGAAGCGGCAGGCAAGGTAATGGCGTGAGCAATTCCGGATGCCGGATGATGGGCAGATGACGGGGCTGGTTCCGCCTGATTTTCCAGATGCGACTATCTAGATATGACCTAGAGGCGACTATGGAGTGGCGGCTGTTTGGAGCCAGGTTTTAATGCCGGTTGCCAGCGTGTCTGCTAGTTTTTCTTGGGCGGCGATGTCGGTAATCCACTCGAATTCGGTGGGATTGATCATGAAGCCAAGTTCCAGCAGAACAGCGGGGGCGACGGTGGGGCGGGTGAGAGCGAGGTTATTCCAGAAGACGCCGTAGGACGGGCGATCGAGTTTTTCGACTAGGTAGTCGTGGAGAAACTGGGCGAGGTGGGATGACTGAGGCTGATACCAAAAGCTGCCAATACCGCTGGTATTGATGGCGTCGCCATCGTCGGGCAGGGCGTTGAAGTGTAGGCTGAGCGCTAGATCGGGTTCTTGTTGGGTAATCAGAGCCGCGCGGGCGTTGGGATCGAGGTCGAGGTCAGTGTCGCGGGTCATGATCACGGTGGCTCCGAGGGCGGTGAGGCGATCGCGCAATCGATTTGCCACCAGCAGCGCGGCTGTCTTTTCGGGGTAGCCCGTTGCCCCCACCGATCCCAAATCGTCTGAGCCACCATGCCCTGGATCAATCAAAATGCGCACGCCTGCCAACGGCTGCTCTCGGTTGCCGCTCAAATTTGGCGGATGCCGCAGTGACAGCACTAAGTTTGTGCCCTCATATCGCAGTTTATAGCCCCACTGCTGAGCAGATTTGAGGTTAAAGGTGTATTGGACTTGACCGGGGGCACGCTGCTGCCAGTCGAGCCGTTGAATGACCGCATCGGCAGGGACAAAGATGGTATCGGTTTGGGCGGTGGTGTTGTGCAGTGTCAGGGTCAAGCTGCGATCGCCCTGCTGCAA
>JAYUYI010000353.1:0-1624 GCA_043752545.1 Thermoleptolyngbya sp. | reverse complement strand
TGGTGTGCATCTGAACCATCCACACCATCAACGTCAAGTTCCGTTTACCGAGCACCTGACCCATTTTGACCGCCTATCTGCTCATCACTCACGGTAGCCGAGACCCCAGACCACAAGCCGAGGCTGGGGTCTTGGCGCGTCTGGTAGCAGAACAGTTGCAGGCTGCTGATTTGCCCAGCTCTGTGGCTCCAAAAGCGGCTTCAACCGTTTTGGCTACCTCGCCCCTAGTGGGCACTGCCGTTTTAGAACTGCACCCGCTGCCACTACACCAACAAATCCAGCAGTTTGCCGAACACGCGATCGCCACTGGGCACAGCCTATTGCTGATTGTGCCGCTGTTTTTGCTGCCGGGGGTGCATGTCTTAGAAGACCTGCCCGCAGCAGTGGCGATCGCCCAATCGATGCTTCCACCTAGCTTCACGCTCAATGTGGCTCCGTATTTAGGCAGCTACCCGCCGCTCCAACAGCAGCTCCAACAGTTGCTCATGCCTAGCCAAACGAGCGCCCCCGACCGCCAGCAGATTTTACTGTCCCACGGCAGCCGTCGCCCTGGCGGCAATGCCCCCGTGGAGGCGATCGCCGCTGAACTCAACGCTAGTCCTGCCTATTGGTCTACCGCACCCAATCTAGATACGCAGGTCAGTAGCCTGATGCAGCAGGGCTGTCAGCAAATTGAGATTCTGCCATACTTCTTGTTTACTGGCAAAATTACAGATGCGATCGCCCAACTCGTAGCCGATTTGGCAACCCAATTTCCCCAGCTATCGTTACATCTCGCCAAACCACTAGGAGCCACCCCGCCATTGGCCAGTCTAGTTGTCGATTTAATCTGGTCACTAGCTTAGTTAATAGGAGTAAATGGGGGGTAAGAGCAGTCCTAAGTTCCGTTAAGAATCTGGGTGCATCACCGCCGCCACATCTAACACAAACCCTAGTAGTACCTGCTCTCCAGCCATCATGGTGACTGGGGTTCAGTTTCAATAATGCCCCCGCCCAGCAGCAGGTCGCCGTCATACCAAACGGCGGCTTGGCCGGGGGTAATGCCAAATTGGGGTTCGTCGAAGGTAATTTTGACGCGGCTACTGTCGTCATTCAACGGCACAATGGTCGCGCCCACGGGGGTAGCCCGGTAGCGAGATTGGGCTTCGGCTCGAATCGGAGCATTGGGGGCTGGAATCGAAACCCAGTTGACGCGCTGCACGGTGCATTCGGTTTGATGGGCACTGGTGCGATCGCCGACAATCACCCGGTTGCGCCCTACATCAATCCCGATCACATATAGCGGTTCTGCGGCAGCAATCCCAATGCCCTTGCGTTGCCCAATCGTATAATGATGCGTGCCGTCGTGTTGACCTAATACTCGCCCCGATTGGTCTACAATCTCACCGGGCTGGGGCGCGAGATATTTGTCTAAAAAGTCGCGCATGGAGCCGTGCGACTCGACTAGGCACAGGTCTTGGCTTTCGGGCTTGGCGGCAGTGTGGAGTCCAAATTCGGCGGCGACGCGGCGGGTTTCAGTTTTGGTTTGATCGCCCAGCGGAAAGCGGACATGCGCCAATACTTCTTGCGACAAGTCATAGAGAAAATAGGACTGGTCTTTGTTGAGGTCTAAGGCGCGCCGCAG
>JAYUYI010000352.1:0-4385 GCA_043752545.1 Thermoleptolyngbya sp. | reverse complement strand
TTGCCGAATCACTACCGGGTAGGGGCGATCGACCACTACCGTGTACGGGCGATCCACAATCACTGTCCGTGGACGGTCAACCACCACAACTGGAGCAGAGCGCTGAATAATCACCGGGCGAGGGCGTTCGACCAGTAGCGTCGGCGGTTGTTCCACCACCACCATGTAAGGGCGATCCACAATCACAGGAATAGACCGCTCTAACACAACCGCAGCGTAATTGTTCACAATCACCGGGCGGGGCGGTGTGACCACAATCGGAGAAACAGGTTCAACTACATTCACGACCTGAGAAAATTCCCCAGGGCACACTAGACGACCACCGGCATCGTGGACAATCGTACCGGCTCGACCGTCAAACAAAACCTGAGATAGATAACGCCTGCCATGCCGTTCGTTTAGCCGAAACAAGTTTGGTCTGGCGGCCAAACACGAGTGCACCCCTGCCACATGATCGGTGACCTGCGTCCCGTCACCCGAAATCGAAACTGGAGCAATCACAGACGTTGAATCGGAAATAGCCTGTGCCCCCGAAGCCGTCTCCAGGTGGTAAGACCCAAGTCGAAATTCTGCGGGATCATTCAACGGGTCGCCGTCTAGCAGAGGAATCGGTTCTCCGTAGGTAATCCGTTGTGACGCGGGTTCGACCAACGTCACCGGAGCGGCAACCGCTTGAGGATAGATTTCGACGGGAGAGACTGAATCCGGGACTACTTGCAGGTCAGGCTCGGGAGTGGACACGCTACCTGCGGGAACAGTCGTGGTGACTTGATTGACCAGACGTGGCCCGGTTGCCTCTACCGCTAGCTCAGACTCTGCGTGGGTCGCTGCCCCGGCATTGACCTGCACAGGGGCTTCATCGGTACTTCTCGGACCAGATGTTTCTACTAGCGAATCCTCAGGCAATGCCTCATGACTCTCTGCAATCGGCTCAGGCGTAGACAAATTTGCCGATGCTGGCTCAAAAGTTTCCTGAGGAACTTCTGGAAGCGTTGAACTGTCTTGAGGAGAGACGGATGCGGCTGGGGCTGGCACTGGTGGTGCAAGCTGGGGAGCCGATGCGGCAACAGACGGGGAACTGGATGTGGAGCTGGATGTGGAACTAGATGTGGAACTGGATGTGGAGCTGGATTGGGGCGCGATCGCCATCTGTTCGGGTGGTGTAACAGATAGCTCAGGTTCGAGTTCCATCGGCTGAGAGTCGGCACTCTCGGAATACACATCAGGCTCGGGTGGAATTTCAGCAGCAAGGGCGCTACTGGGCTGGGCATGGGTTTCAATGAGACTGAGCACAGCCAGTGTAGTAAGCGCGAGGGGAGCCGTTCGCATATTTTTCTGTTGAGAAGGATGTTCCATTCAACAGAAATTCTCTGAAGAATCAGGAAAAAAATACATCCATTTTCCTATTCTTTAAAAAAATAATTTACGCTGCCTTGACCTGCGTCCTGCCAAATTAGGCACACCCAAATTCAGAATACTTTTTTGGCGATTGGAAACTGCTAGAGGGCGGCAAAGCGATCGCTGGCGTCCAACAAAGCCGTCCGAATTCCCGGTTCATTCATGGAATGTCCAGCATCGGGCACCACAATAAACTCAGCTTCTGGCCAAACTTGATGCAGCTCCCAGGCCGAGATCATTGGGCAGACCACGTCATACCGCCCCTGCACAATGACGGCTGGAATTTGGCGAATCCGATCGACTTGACGCAACAGCTGGTCTTCCGAAGTCAGAAATCCCTTATTGACAAAATAGTGACACTCAATGCGGGCAAAGGCGGCGGCAAAGTCTGTCTCGGCAAATCGCTGCTGCAATCCCACATCGGGCAATAGCTTACTGGTACTTGCCTCCCACACAGACCAAGCCCGTGCAGCCGCCAGCCGTGTTTCTAGATCGGCACTCGTAAGACGCTTGTAATACGCTGCTATCAGGTCATGGCGTTCTGCCACCGGAATCGGCTTGAGGTATTCCTCCCAGGCATCGGGGTAGATAAAGCTACAGCCTTCCTGGTAAAACCACAGCAGCTCTTTCTGCCGCAGCATAAAAATTCCTCGCAGCATCAGCCCGGTGCAGCGATCGCGATGGGTTTGGCTATAGGCCAGCGCCAGGGTGCTGCCCCAACTGCCGCCAAACACCGCCCATTGCTCAATCCCGAGATGAGTCCGAATAGTTTCAATATCGTTGACCAAATCCCACGTCGTATTTTCCCGTAGCTCGGCATGGGGAGTGCTGCGGCCACAGCCACGCTGGTCAAACAAAATAATCCGCCACCGGCTCGGGTCAAAAAACTGACGATACCCCGGCGAACTGCCGCCACCCGGCCCTCCGTGCAAAAACACCACGGGTTTACCGTCAGGATTACCCGACTGCTCATAGTAAATCGTATGCAGGGCAGACACTGGCAGCGTGCCGGACTGATAAGGCGCAATCGGAGGATAGAGGGCACGCATGGAGAAGAAAGGAGAAAGGATGAAGGATGAAGCGGGACGGCGGCAGGATGAAAGGATAAAGGCGCAAGGATGAAAGCGGAGGGATGAAGCGGGACGGCGGCAGGATGAACCGGGAAATCGAGGAATGATACGGTTCGGGTAGGCAGAATACCCTTCATCCTTCATCCTTCACCCTTCATCCTTCGGCTTTGGGGCAATGATTGTGACAGCTTGGGTGGTGCGATCGCGCACTATCCAGCCCGTTTTGGGATCTAGGTCTTCGAGGGGGTTGGTCGCGTTGAACTCGGTGACGTTGAAGTAGACCTTGCCGTCAACGCGAGATTCAACGGCAAAGTCGGCTTTGTCGGCGTACACAATTTTGTAGCCTCGATCTTGTAGGCAATATTTTGCCCAGGCTTTGAGGGAGTGCTTTGCGGGTTCGTAGGGGATGGGAGGCTGGCGAAAGACTTCTTGGATGGCGGAGATGAGTTGCACGAGAGGAGTGAGGGAGAAAGAACGGTTGCCTGACACATTGCTGGGACTGACTAAATCTTACTGCTCAACTTTAATCGGCAGCGATTGGGGGATAGCGACAGGGACGTGGAGCGAGTGGATGGGTGGGGCGGGCGGTTGGTGCAGGCGAATCAGCTGAGCCAGGGTTTTCTTTAGCTCTGTGCGGGGGATAATCACGTCTACAAAGCCGTGAGCCAGCAGGTATTCGGCCGTTTGGAAATCGTCGGGCAGCTTTTCGCGCAGAGTTTGTTCGACTACGCGCCGCCCAGCAAAGGCGATTGTGGCTTTGGGTTCGGCTACAATCACATCGCCCAGCATGGCAAAGCTAGCGGTAACGCCGCCGGTGGTGGGATGGGTGAGGACAGGAATATAGAGCAGCCGCTGTTCGCGGTGGCGCTCTAGGGCTGCGGAGATTTTGGCCATTTGCATTAGGCTCAACATGCCTTCTTGCATCCGGGCACCGCCGGAGGCGCAGACGATGATTACAGGGGTTTGGCTTTGGGTGGCGCGCTCGATCAGGCGGGTCAATTTTTCGCCCACTACCGAACCCATGCTGCCGCCCATGAAGCGAAAGTCCATGACGCCCAAGGCCACGGGGCAGCCGTCTAACTGGGCTAAGCCTGTGACCACCGCGTCGGTCAGGCTGGTTTTATCTTGGGTGTCGCGCAGCCGATCGCCATAGGCTTTGCGATCGCGAAACTTCAGGGGATCTACTGGTTTGAGGTGCTCATCCAGCGGCTGCCAGCTGCCCGCATCAACCAGTTGCCAGACCCGCTCCTCGCTATACACCCGATTGTGATGCTTACATTCAGGGCAGACCATTTGGTTGGCCCGCAGATCTTTGGTGTAGGTGAGGACGCCGCAGCTAGGACACTTGCTCCATAGTCCATCGGCAATTTCGCGTTCTTGGCGATCGCTACTGATGACACCAGACTTCTGTCGATTTGCAAACCAGTCGAACAAAGACATGAGGGGAAACTCAAACGAGAGGAGGAAACGTCGAGAAGCCAAAAATCCTATCACCCAGAGGCTGGCCCTGTCACGCAGCCCCAGCGCTGGGAGATGAAGCGTCAAGCGGCAAGGATTTGGACTTGAACGGTAGGCAACTAGTCTTGATTATCGGCGAAGCCATAATCTGCTAGCTGATTATCACTTAACTCTTCATCAACTGGACTGAGCAGCAAAAACGCAGTCCACTGATCTTGCGGATGGACTTGCAGTGCAGCTGGCGTGCCACAACCAAACTGCGACAACACACCGTATGGCACGATTCGTGCCGGAACGTGATGTGCAACTAACAGCTGCAACATCAGTTCTGCTTCCCAGTAAGTCCCAGTGGTTTTAACGGTGATCCAGCCCACGTCGCCAAGATGATTGAATGCCCAAACTTGAATGCACAAAGAATAATACTATCAGAGGAAGGCCGGATGGATGGGGCGGCAGATG
>JAYUYI010000351.1:0-1626 GCA_043752545.1 Thermoleptolyngbya sp. | reverse complement strand
AAGAGCAGTTCTTTTCTTGGCCTGGAGCCTAAAATATTACCTTGGAGAACCCGATGGTAAAAAGTATGTGGAAGCTATTTCTGGGCAATGGTCGATCGCCAGCATTAACCCAAATGCCGGAAGCCCCTGCTTGGCGGGCATTTATGTCTGATGATGATTTCAAAAAAGAGTGTGATGCCAGCGATCGCCGCTGGGCACAAATTCAGGAGCTTGCCACGAAGGATGTGCGAGGACAAGAAAGGGGTGAGAGCTTTCGCCTAGAAGATGCCTACACCGATGTGCTCAATGCTGTAAACGCTGCATTGCACCTGCGGCGTCCACTCCTGATTACGGGTAAACCTGGTTCAGGCAAAACTTCGCTCGCTTATACGGTGGCTCACGAACTAAAACTGGGGATTGTGCTACGTTGGCCAATTAATGCACGCTCAACCCTGCCAGATGCGCTTTATCGCTACGATGCGGTAGCACGATTGCAGGATGCGCAACTTAAGCGGGAAAGACCGATGGGCGACTATATTCGCTTGGGGCCAGTAGGAACGGCATTTTTACCGTCACGATTGCCGCGTGTGTTGCTCGTTGACGAAATCGATAAGTGTGATATCAACTTACCGAACGATTTACTTGATCTATTTGAGGAAGGTCGGTACGAAATCCCCGAGCTAGTGCGCTGCAAAGATGAGGATGAATCGGTGAATGTGCGAACTGCGGATTCGGATGTTTTTGCCACTATCCAAGGGGGGCAAGTGTTTTGTCGAGAGTTTCCGTTTGTGGTCATGACCAGTAATGGCGAACGCGATTTTCCACCAGCCTTTTTACGTCGCTGCCTACGCTTGAAGATGCCAGATCCTAGTCAAAACCAATCGGCTCTAGAACACATTGTTGAAGCACATCTGAAAAGAGGCAAGGATGAAGTCCGATGGGAACGGCTTCAGCATGAGGCAACGAGTCTGATTGCGGGATTTATTACAAAGGGTGCAGATGAAACATCAGATATTGCCACCGATCAACTCTTGAACGTGGTTTACTTGTTAACCCGTGAGGTGAAGCCGGAGCATGATGAACGGGAAAGTCTGAAAGCACTGTTGCTCAAGGGACTGAGTGAGGAGGATTAGTCATCGAACTCTGTTCTAGTCCATCACTTCAGCGATTAATTTCGACACTCAGCAGTCTTGGTCTTACAGGGAAAGAGATTGCTGAAACAATTTGGCTTGCTGCGCAGACTAAGGATGACGATATCTTCACGATTGATGCTTTTGTAAAGCCCGTTCTAGAAGATGAAGAACATCAGTCTGCACAGGAGGAGATGGTATCTCCACCAGATCTAGCTCCCTCAGCCCCCCCAGATCCCCCAGCCCAGGCGGAAATTATTCCTGCTCCGGCAGAAAAGGCGCCGTCTCTAGCATTACCGCCGAACTATAAGCCCATTCCGGTGCCAGACGCCCCTGCGATTTCTCAGGCTCTTTTATTAGCAAGAGCATTGCGTCCGCTGGCTCGTCAAATATCAGTGGGTTTGCCGACAATTTTGGATGAGTCCGCAACAGTTGATCGCATCGCTGAAACAGGAGTATGGCAGCCAGTTCTTAAGCCAGAGTCGGAACTTTGGTTAGATGTGGCGTTAGTTTTCGA
>JAYUYI010000350.1:0-1628 GCA_043752545.1 Thermoleptolyngbya sp. | reverse complement strand
GTGGCTGAGGGGCGATCGCCACTGGACAGTCGGGTTTTAAAATCCCCGCCTTCTCCCCAGTAATGTCGGTCAGCGTTGACCCTAGTCGCTGCCAATGTTCGCGGCTGAGGCAGGTGATCAGGCTGACTAAGGGGCGATCGCACACATTGGTTGCATCTAACCGCCCGCCTAGCCCCACCTCTACGACGGCGATATCGACCTGCTGCCGCGCCAAATATAGCCACGCCGCCGCCGTCATCACCTCAAACTGAGTCGGAGATGGATAGTCAGGGGCGATCGCGGCTACGACCTCTTGCAGCAAATCGTAGAGGACATCCGGCGCAATATCTGCCCCATTCAGCCAGATCCGTTCGCACCAACTGACCAAATGCGGCGAGGTATAGCGTCCGACTCGATAGCCTGCCTGTTGCAGCACCGCCGCCAAATAGGCACAGACCGATCCCTTGCCGTTGCTGCCAGCCACATGCAGCACCGCTACCCGCTCGTGTGGATTGCCCAGCGCTGCCAGCAGGCGCACAATCCGCTCTAAGCCCAATTCCACGCCAAAATGGGTAAAGCGGTTGAGCACGGCATCAATCGAAAACTCCCCGTCTGGCGCAATCGGCAGTGGGATATCGGCATCAAAGCTCGTCATCTATTCTGTAAAAACTTTCCTGCCATCGACAGAGTATCGGCCATATCCACATCGCCATCGCCATCGGTGTCTAAAAATGTATTGAGCACCGAGTTCGGTGGTGCGGCTCCTGCCGTTGCCGAAGCGCCCGATGCGGGTGCTCCTGTTTGCAGCAGTTTAAGCACAATCGGCACCACGGCAGGTAACAGCGATCGCACCAAGCTAGGGTCTAGACCCGTCCGTTGTGCCACCGTTTCTGCAATTTGCTGCTGTTTTTGCGGCGGAAACAACAACTGCATCGCCACGGGATTTGCTCCGGTACCGGCAAACTGATTCACCAACGCTTCCACTCCCGCATTGCCTTCAGCAGCACGCTTCTCTTGCAGTGCCGTGCGCACAAACCCACCGACGTTTGAGACCACGCCTTGCATGGCGTTGGCATCTACCCCTTGACCCGCCGATAGCTGCTGCACAGCGCCCAGAATGCTGCCAAGTTGGTCAACACTGCCCTGCTGTTGGGGGTTACTAATGGCTCCCAAAACCTGATCAAAAAATCCCATAATTTCTGTAAAAGGGTGCTTGAACTTATTCTTGAACTTGATTCTTGAACGTATAGAGTGAACGTGCTCCAAGTCGCCTTGATGGTCAAGCTGTGATTTAAAACTGGGGCTGGTTGCAGTCTGCAACCAGCCCCAAGACGCGTCAACTCAGCGCCTTGATCTAGTCGATCGTGACCTGGCTGGAATCAACTTCGGTAGCGCCACTGACACCACCGGCGATCGCCACGGCTTTCTTCAGATAGTCATCACTTGGGACTTTACCCTTCAGCACCACCTTGCTGCTCAACTGAGCCACCCACAAGGTACCCACATCATCCAACAGGGGATCTTCATCGAAGGCTAGCGCTACCCGCTTAGCCAATCCGCTGTCATCAAACTCACCATCTAGACCTACCTTTTCAGGGGGAACGCCAGCGGCAGCTGGGGCAGCTGGGGCAGCCGGGGCACCAGCTGTC
>JAYUYI010000349.1:0-1632 GCA_043752545.1 Thermoleptolyngbya sp. | reverse complement strand
GAGCTAGAAAGCCTAGTCGGTCGCGCCCTGATTCAATCTAACGGCGCGCCCGCACTCACCGAAGAGGTGTTTTGGGCGGTGGGCAGCAAGGCGCGGCGCTTTCGGCTGAATTTGCTCAATACCTATCCCGCTCTGCGGCAGTTTTTGCGCAGCCCGTGGTGGCCCGATCGGATTAACTACGGCCTAACGCTATGGGCTTTTCCGCTGGTGGTGGCGCTGCTGTTATTTGGCCCCCAAAGCCGCGATCGCAACATTGCCCTCAATTTATTTTGGGCGTGGTGGTGGCCGCTGATTTTGGTTGCTTTTCCGTTTGTGGGGCGATCGTGGTGCGCCGTGTGTCCGTTTATGATCTACGGCGAAGTCACCCAAAAGCTGTCCCTGCAGCTGTTTCCCCGGCAGCTATTGCCCTGGTCAAGGCCGGAAGCCGAGAAATGGGGCGGCTGGTTTTTGTTTGGCCTATTTGTGCTGATTTTGCTGTGGGAAGAATTGTGGAATTTGGAGGATACGGCCTATCTTTCGGGCTGCTTGCTGCTGCTGATTACGGCGGGCGCAATGATTTTTTCGGCGCTATTTGAACGGCGGCTGTGGTGCCGCTACCTCTGCCCAATTGGCGGCATGAACGGCCTGTTTGCCAAACTGTCGATGGTTGAACTGCGGGCGCAGCAGGGCATTTGTTCCGCTAGCTGCACCACCTATCAGTGCTATAAAGGTGGTCCGCCAACAGGAGAAGGGATGGAAACGGGCGGTTGCCCCGTCTATTCCCACCCGGCTCAGCTGCAAGACAATCGCGACTGTGTGCTGTGTATGACCTGCCTCAAGGCGTGCCCCCATCGCTCAGTTGAGCTAAATCTGCGCCCTCCCGGCAGTGAACTGTGGACGACTCACAAAGCTACCGCCTATGAAGTATGTCTACTGTTTCTACTCTTCGGTGCCGTATTTTTGCATCGGCTGCCCGAAATTAGCGCCGTTTTAGGGATGCCAAGCGGGTTGCCGCCAGCGGGGCTACAGAGTGTCTGGAATCATGCCGCCGTCTCAGTTTTGGTACTACTCGTACCGGGGGCGATCGCCCTCCTCGCCCACAGCCTAGTGAAACTGCAAAGTCGCTCTACCAAACCCAAGCCCTTTGTAGAACTTGCCTATGGCTATTTGCCGCTGGTGCTGGGGGGCAACCTAGCCCACTTTTTGCGGCTGGGCTTAACCGAAGCTGGACGCGTGGTGCCCGTTTCGCTGGCCACCTTTGGCTATAGCGGCGTTGGCATGCCCGTGGCGATCGCCCATCCTGCCGTGGTGGCATTTTTGCAGGCTGTGACGCTAATTGCCACCGCTGCCCTCAGCATTTTCCTCACCCAAAAGATTGCCCGTCAGCCCTTCCGCAAGTTGCTACCGCAGCATTTAGCGACGGTGGCGATCGCCAGTCTGATGTGGCAAGTTATTGTTGGCTTCTAGAGCAGTTTTTAATCTGCAACCTTGATTAAACCCATTTGCAGACGATCGAGCACGCCTCTAATTTGATTCATGTCTCCAGCGTCGAGGTGCATATCCGACACCATGACCTGATGCAGTGCCCGCTCATCTTCACGGGTGATTTTGCCCGTCGCAAAAATGCGGCTAGTCACGTCACGAATCGCTGGT
>JAYUYI010000348.1:0-1632 GCA_043752545.1 Thermoleptolyngbya sp. | reverse complement strand
GCAATGACATGAACACGGCGGCGAGAGGGTTGTGGCGGGCAGCGAATGCAACCAAAATACCGCCGTAGCCATAGCCCACATTAAGCGATTCATTGGCTGCGCCCTGAACGGCGGCCACTTCTACCATGCCTGCCAACCCGGCGCAGGAGCCTGCTAGAAAACAGATGATTACGGTGAGTTTGCCGACGGGCAGTCCGGCAATTTTGGCAGCGCGGATGTTGCCGCCAGCGGTGCGAGCGGCGAAACCAAAGGTGGTGCGCTGCATTAAGAAGTAGGCGATGACGCAGGCGACTAGCCCATAGACTAAGCCCCAGTGGACGCGGGTGCCTGGAATGCTGGTCAGCATGTTGATCTCGGCCAGTGGGTAGGTGGATGGCTTGTTGAGCGAACTGGGGTCGCGCATGGGGCCACCGACCAAATGGTTCAGCAGGGCGATCGCCACATAGTTCAACAGCAAGCTGCTAATCGTCTCATTTACGGCACGGTAGTGTCGCAGCCAGCCCGCTGCCCCAATCCAGATGCCGCCTGCAATCATCCCAGCGATCGCCATCCCCAACTGCACCACGAGCGGCGGGAATGCCAGACCCATCGCCAACCCGGCTGAGACAGCAGCCACCCCGCCCACGACCAACGCGCCCTCGTTACCAATAATGACCAACCCGAGCCGAGCCGGGAGCGCCGTACAGAGCGCTGATAGCATCAGCGGAGCGGCTCGAATTAATGTATTTTGAAATGTACTGGCGCTGCCAAAGGCCGACTTCCAGATCGATGCATACACAGCGAAGGGATTGGCTCCCACTAGGGCACAGAACACCCCAAACAGCACCAGCCCCGCCAAAATGGCACCAAAGGGAAGCACAAATGATTCCAGCGATCGCCGCCAAGCTTGAGATCTAGACATAAACAATGAGGGGTAGGGCTTGTGTTGAAGCGGCCTAAGAACGTTGATGTTGCGGGTGTGAAAATTATGGGCGTGCGGTCTGCGACAGCAGAAACACGATAGATCTGTAGAGACGCAATTGTAGAGACGCAGTTAATCGCGTCTCTACGACCGGGACTCTAGCCGCCGACGGAACCTAGAACACCTTCTACCAGGTAATTCATTTCCTCTAGCTTGGGTTCTTTTTGGGGCAACGATTCGCCAGCTTTGACGATCACACCGCCCTTGTTGTCTTTGACTTCACCCGTGTAAATCACCAAACTGCCGTCCATCAGTCCGGCTTTAGCGGCTTCAGCAGCCTTTTTGGTGTCTTCACTCACGGCAGGCCCATAGTCAGACAGCTTACAGAATCCGTCCTTCAGCCCGCCTCGCAGGATGTGCTCAATCGTGCCGTCTTGCAAAGACTTGCCAGCGTGCACTTCTTCAGCAATTTTGGAGTAGATATTAGTCCAATCCCACTCGGCTCCGGTGAGGTAGCCCTTGGGAGCGAGCGCCACCTGGTTGGCATGATAGCCCGTGCAGAAAATGCCGCGTTTCTCTGCCGTTTCCATCACCACTTTGGGGCTGTCTACGTGACAGGTGATCACGTCAATTCCCTGGTCTGCCATGCTGTTGGCGGCTTCCGCCTCCTTAATTGGCTCTGCCCAGTTGCCTGTAAATACCACCTGAGTGGTGGCATCGGGTCTCACGCT
>JAYUYI010000347.1:0-4399 GCA_043752545.1 Thermoleptolyngbya sp. | reverse complement strand
TGCTGCATTCTGGCATCAGCGGTATGGGTCGCGGATTCACAGACTTAGCAATCACCGGATTCAACGCTTTTTCAGGGATTGGGTCAATCCTGGCGGGGCTAATCGGCGACATCCCCATCGGCACTCAGACGATCGCCGATTCGGTCGGGGGAGCGGCGGACAGTCTCGCCTCGCTGATCTTCCCGGCTCCTGCGCTTGCCGGAGCGCTGGCGTTCGCAGACGGCACTACGCAAATCGCCTCAGCCTGGGATACCACCCAGCAGAAAGTCACTGGGAATATGGGTGACTTGGTGAAGACTTCTGAGAAATCAGGAGCCGCGATCGTAGGCTTTTTAAATCATGGCAGTGCGGACGTGACGGCGAGCGCCTGGGAGCGAACCACTAGCTACATCATGGGGGACTTGTGGCCGGATCTGGTTGACTCTGCCAAGTGGATTGGCGACTCACTGGTCAACGCTTTTACTTGGTCACTGAATATCATATCAGGTCTGTTTGGCGGGTTGTCCCCGAAGTTTGAAGAGTCGCTTCCAAAATCCGCACCGAAACCCCAGATGTTTGGGCCGCCGCAACCGATTCCAAAACCCGAGCCAGAGGGACTAGAGGCGCTTACTCAACCAGCTCTCCATCTAGCAGACCTGGGGCGACGAGCCTTTTTACCTGGCAGAACTCAAGGCTATGACGAGGGGGTCAAAGTACCGCCTACGCTGCCCCCTCCTGAAAACTTTGAGAATCCTCAACTTGCGGCACAGCGAGAGTTGTTCCGAGAGGTTGTGAAACTTGCTGGAGATGCCGTTAATCAAGTCGTCAAGTTGAATGGGTGGTTCAACCAGCTAGTCGAGAACGTGGTTAAAAACATTGGCCCCTTTGGCTTTGTGCTGCTGACCATCTCTACAATGCCGTTGGGATTAATCAAAGTAGCAACAGCGGGATCGGAGTTGGCCGTGGCTCTGATGGGCATTCCCACAGCCTTGGCGCTGGCATTACCCGGAGTCACCGCCCTGCTGATCGCAACAGGAGCGATTCCGCAGCTAGGAGAAAAGCTGCGGACAATGATTAACGATTTCGTGGCGTTTTCGTTCAAGGCTTTTGGTAAGGACGTTCCCGACGCGGTTCAACAATTTCTAGATGGAGTGGCCCAGGCTGCCACCAATTTTAGCGACAACATTATTAAGCCACTCTTTGGATTGATCGCATCCTTGGCTGTCCCATTCCTGGACTTTAAGATTCTGGCATTCGGGACGACGGTGCCTCCTTTCTTGCAGGCATTAATGGAGTTGCCCAAGAGTCCATCATTGAAGGGCATCTTCAATATTGTGAATTTGGGGCTGACGACGGTTCTGACCGCATTAAAAGCAGTCGTCTCATTGGCATTTCACCTGGTCACGTTGCCATTTGTAGCCATCTGGTCAGGATTTCTGGTGGTGCTGAGGGGGATCGTCCCACTGGCGACCACCATCGCACAAACGCTGGTCGGCTCTCTAATGACGGCGCTTCAAACCATTCGGATGTTCCCCTCAGAGGCTGATAAACTCGCGAAGAAAACATCGGTTCTGATCAAAACGCTTTCTTACGGGCAGATTCTAGGGACAATTTTTGATTCAGTTGCCGCGAGTATCAAAGTAATTTATCGGGTCACGGCCCGACTGATTCGCTTCTTGTTAAGCAGTGGCAAACAGTTTGTTGAAATCTCGTCGAAGCTCTTCCCGATCGAGCAAATCACGGCGCTGCTCCCAGCCTTTCGGAATCTGTTAGGCGCTATCTCCCTTGGATTGGTTGCGTGGGGGCGGAATCTTGGCGGCACGCTGCTGAGGCTTGCGCCGATGCTGCTCAACCCGCTCGGAGCCTACTTCAGTGCAGAAGGGTTCCGACGACAGATCACCGGGATCACCCCGTTTGACTTTGCGATCAATTTGGTGTTTCCGTCCAAGAAGATCATCAAGAAAAAGCTGGTTGACCTGCTGAAAATTGTTCGCATGTCTGATGTTAGCGAGTTGGGCTTCCTTGAAAAGTTCATCTTTTTTGCTCCCCCCGTTGTTTCAATCATTGGGCGGCTATTTTTCTCGTTCTTAGGGCTGTATGCCCTGCTGAAGCCGCTCAACGAGGAGATGTTCAATACGATTGACAACATTCAGATTGGCGGGCATCGGGTTCAGGGACTCGGAAAAGCGCTGTTTGCGCTGCGGCAGGCAATCGTTCTGCCGACAGACGACTTGTTTCGGTTTGCCGGAATTATTGCCAACCTCGCTAAAGACGGGATTCCTTCACTCATCAGCAGCAGCATTGGTCTGACTTACATCTTCACGAACCTCGGCAAGAAGATTATTCCCGATGTTCTTGCCGAAGGCGGCAATGCGGTCTACCTGCTGAAGACCGCATTTGGAACTTCTCTGGTGGTGCCAGAGTGGGCAGCGAACACGGTGAAGTCCTTTAACGTTGTTCTATCCGGGATCGATATGTTCGTTGCCGTGATTCGCGGCACCTTCTACGCAGTCAAAGTCTTGATTAAGGGGCTAGTGCTGGGCGTACCCTTAGCGATCGTCGCCACGCTAGACGGCATTCTGCTCACCCTCCGAGCGAGCTTGCAGTTTATTGAAGCCGCGACTCGGGCGACCGGGAACGAAATGATTCTGATTGGAATAGCCCTGCGTGAAGCCTGGGAGGGCGATTTTTCGCTACTGGGTAACGTGGTGCAAGCTCAACTGGTGCAGCCCACGACCGCGGCCTTTAACTCACTCCTGGCGATGAGTAGCCAGATTTTCCAAGAAATTGGATCAGCCTTGAAAGCCACCCTTGGGAAGTGGATCATTGCCCCAATTCTGTCGGGCATTAACTATCTCGTCAACCACGCTCGGGAACTCCTGGTAGGCGGGTTGACCAACGCATTCAACGTTGCAACCTCGGCGATTATGAAATCAGTTGGAGCGCTGATTTGGACATTCTCTAGCTGGGATAATTTCTTCCACGTAATCCGCAATATCATCGCAGCGATTATAGGACTCAAAGCCGTTTTACTGGCTCTACCTCGCTTATTTTCCGCTTTAGGAACGCTTTCCTTCGGCTCCATTGCGGCTGGCATTCTTTCGGTAGGAGTAGCGATCGCCGGACTGGTCGTTGAGTTTCGGAATGATTTTCGAGAAATTGAGATGGCGATCAGCTGGCTCAATCATCCGATCGAAACGCTCAACGGAATCGTGAGCACGCTCTTTAATCTAATCACCAAGCCGATTGCACTCCCTGGCTTTGACGCGATCGCCAAGTTAATGGAGCGCATTGCTCAAAAGGTTCCCCAGCTTCAGTCTTTAGCGGACATCCTCAAATCTGCTGCCAATCAATCGAATCAGCTTGGGGTATATATGGACCTCATCGCGGTTCACGCTAAATACTGGATTCCAGGGCTGATCGGTGGGTTCTTGGTGTTCAAGTTTGCGACCAAGGGCGTAGTGGGCGGATTGGTGGATGTCGCCCGCGCGATCGGCAGCATCATCGCAGGCATGGTCAATTTAATTGGCTATGTGCTCAGCTTTGGGAAGACTGCACAAAACGCTTCCCAAAGCTATGAGTTCCAAACAATTAGGCAGGATATCGAACTCAAGACTCGGGGTGGACTCCTGAAAAAGACTCCGCTGGGCTTTAAAGAGGACGGCGATCGGCAGGAGGTGCTCACTCGCAATGTGCCAGAACGCAAGGCGGTAATTGCATTCCGCTCTCAAATCAAGAAGGAAATCGAAGAAGAGCGCAAAGCACTACGGCAAGAGATTGTAACGGCCGCAAGCGGACAGGCGCAGGTTATGCCGCTTGAAATGAAGGAGTATTTCGGTCAGTTTGTCGAAGAAACTAATCGCGGCTTCGGACCGTTCAAACGGCAGGTCATGGATCTCAGTGCCGAGGGAGAAAAGTACGTTGAGCGGCAAATTGAAGCGTCAATGCGTCAGATGACTCAACCGACTTTTCTTGGATCTAATGGCAAAACTGGGGGCAATTATACCGACGACCAGCTTAAAATGCTGACGAAGGGAGAGCGGCGCGGGCAAGAAGGCGCAGTTAGTCGATTTGACGATAAGCAGCTATTGCAAATGGCTGGGAAAAAAGGTCTCTCGACTCAAGAGGGACAGCCCGTCGATGCAAACGCACTCAGAATGCTGGCGACCAACACCGATCGCGACATGCTTGAGCTGTCCCAGATTCTAGATGAGGGGCTAAAAACGCAAAATGTTCAGGAGTCCAACGTTGCCACTGCGTTCTTCAAAAATGCAATCTTTGGGAATAAAGGTCAAAGAGACACAAGGGTAGCCCCAGAACGTCCGACGCAATCGCCTAAAACTTTCCAGGATTTAGGACAGATTGAGGTGAACTATCAAGATCTAGGAGCGATCGCCACCACCCTTTCAACCACCAGCGA
>JAYUYI010000346.1:0-1633 GCA_043752545.1 Thermoleptolyngbya sp. | reverse complement strand
TGAATCAGCAGCAAGAGTTAACGGCAGCCGAGATCATCAATACCTGGGACGAAGTAGACCTGGCCAATTTGTTTTATACCTATGGCGAAGAGCGGCTGTCGCGGCGAATTGCTCGACGGATTGTGGAACGGCGGCCATTTCAAACCACCACTGACTTGGCCGATGTCATTTTTCACAGCGTACCGCGCTCCTACCGCTATGGCCGCATTCACCCGGCAACGCGTGTGTTCCAGGCATTGCGGATTGCGGTGAATGCCGAACTAACGGTACTAGAAACCTTGCTCAAAGTGGCTCCCACCTGGCTCAAACCCGATGGCCGCCTAGCCATCATTAGCTTCCATAGCCTGGAAGATCGGCTGGTAAAACACGCCTTCAGAGCCTCTGCCGAACTGCGGGTGCTGACCAAAAAGCCAATTCAACCCACGCAGCAAGAAGTGCAGCAAAACCCAAGGGCGCGATCGGCCAAGCTGAGAGTGGGGGAGAGGAAGGAGAAGGATGAAGGATGAAGGATGAGGGATGAGGGATGAGGCGGGTAGGGGCGAACGGTCGTTCGCCCTGGCAAGTAGGTGAGGCGTTATGGAGTCAGTTTAAATTGGTGTTAATAGTGAAAGGGTCGGGAGCGTTGGTGTCGGGAGCGTTGTATCCGCTGCGGGCGTTGGGGCTGTTGATTAAGACTCCACAACTGCGGGGATATGTGTTGATTCCGATCGCCATCAATTTGGTGTTGGGGGTGACGATTTATGCGGCGCTGCTGTTTGCGGGGCTGCGGGCGATCGATACGCTGATTGCTGATATTCCCACCTGGACGGCGACGCTGCCGCAGTGGGCACCTAGTTTGCCAGCGGGTGGGATTCATTTACCGAGCTGGAGTTTACCGAGCTGGAGTTGGCCAAGTTGGACGCTGCCCGATTGGCATCTGCCTACCTGGAAATTCCCGGCGTGGAGTTTGACGCCGCCTAGCTGGTGGCCGCAGCTACCCGATTTTCATCTGCCTCCTTTGCCTCCTTTGCCTCCTGTCCCTCAATGGCGACCCAGTTTGCCCGATTGGGTGGGCGGCATTCCAGACGGGTTGGCGATCGCCCTAATTTGGCTGCTGCGGGTGGTGCTCACGGTGGTGCTGCTAATTGTCACAGGGTTTATTGTGTTGCAGTTTGGTGTGCTGCTGTGTGCGCCCTGGTACGGTAAGCTTTCAGAAGAATTAGAGCGGTTGCAAACGGGCAATATTCGGGTGGTCGAGGTAGGGATTGTGGGCGATATTTGGCGGGCGATCGCCTATGAGCTGAAGAAGCTGGCGATCGGCATCACCATTGGGGTGCCGCTGCTGGTGCTGAATTTTTTCCCCGGTGTGGGAACGGCGATCGCGGCTACGGGAGGCATTGCCTTGGCAGCAATCATCGTCTGCCTAGATTTCCTCGACTCGGCCCTCGAACGTCGCCGCCTGCCCTTCCGCCAAAAACTCGGCGTCCTCTGGCGCACCCTGCCCGCCAGCGCCAGCTTTGCCCTAGTTTGCCTGGGGCTAGTGAGCATTCCGTTCGTTAACCTGATTGCCATTCCCATCTGCGTCACCGCCGGCACCCTGTTTTTTTGCGATCGCGTCTATCCCTGGCTAGAGCCGAAGGCTGAGTAGTGCTCG
>JAYUYI010000345.1:0-1636 GCA_043752545.1 Thermoleptolyngbya sp. | reverse complement strand
TTCGACTGTAACTTCTTGGAGTTCTAATACTACAGGTGGAAACCGTTGTTGGAACGCCTGAACCACATCAGGCAAAATGCTATTGGCGATGATATTCGTCATCCCAACCACTAACCGCCCAATTTGTCCCTGACTTGCCTGACGTGCTTGCGCTACAGCCCGGTCAAGATGAGTTAAGGCTTGTCGCGCTTCTGCAAAAAAAACTTGACCCGCTTCAGTTAGTACAATGGGACGTTTACTGCGATCGAAGAGTTTGACGTCAACAGATTTTTGGCCGATGCTCAGCAATGCCTCTAGTGCCTGAATCCTCTGGGTCAGGGGCGGTTGTTTAATCCCCAAACGCTTGGCTGCCTCAGTAAAGTTATTCTTGGACTGCACAAGCGCCATAAAGTAGCAAATTTGTCGAATTTCAAATTGACTCAGATGCTGAAAATCCATGGGTTTTGCTAATATATTCTCTGCGATATTTTACTATTTACAGCTTATTTTGCAAGATATGGAGAATTGCATAAGCAATCCTCTCACCTAGTTTTGACCTGTGAGGCCATAAGATGACAGCCAAAAAAATCCCATCCCAACGCTGGCAGTTCTGGATTGATCGAGGTGGCACCTTTACCGATATTGTGGCGCAGCGTCCTGACGGCACGCTGGTGGTACACAAGCTGCTGTCAGAAAATCCCGATCGCTATGCCGATGCGCCGTTGCAGGGAATTCGAGAATTGCTCGGTGTACCAACCGGTGCGCCGATTCCCTCGGAGCAAATTGCGGTAGTAAAAATGGGGACGACGGTGGCGACGAATGCGCTGCTAGAGCGGCAGGGCGATCGCACCCTATTATTAATTACCAAAGGCTTTCGCGATGCGCTGCGGATTGGCTACCAAAACCGCCCCAACATTTTTGCCCGACAGATTGTCTTACCCGAAATGCTCTACGAGCGGGTAATTGAGGTAGACGAACGCTACAGCGCCCACGGGGAAGAGTTGATTTCTTTGCGGCCACTGGAAACTGGGCTGGTGGAAGAATTGCAGGATGCCTATGATGCCGGGATTCGCTCCTGCGCGATCGCCTTCCTGCACGGCTACCGCTACTCCGACCACGAACAGCAAACCGCAGATCTGGCACGTCAAATTGGCTTCACACAAGTATCCGTCTCGCATCAGGTTAGCCCTCTAATGAAGCTGATTAGCCGAGGCGACACCACCGTGGTTGATGCCTACCTGTCACCGATTTTGCGTCGCTACGTCGATCGAGTTGCTACCGACCTAGGAAAGGATGAAGGTGGAAGGCGGAAGGATGAGGGGAAGGCGGAAGGCGGAAGGATGAAGGATGAACCAGAACCCCATTCATCCTTCATCCCTCATCCTTCATCCTTTCCCAAGTTGTTGTTCATGCAGTCTAACGGCGGGTTGACCGATGCGGCCTTGTTTCAGGGCAAAGACAGCATTTTGTCAGGCCCGGCGGGGGGGATTGTGGGAGCGGTGCAAACCAGTAAGGCGGCGGGGTTTGACCAGATTATTGGGTTTGATATGGGCGGTACGTCAACCGATGTGTCGCATTTTAACGGTGAGTATGAGCGCATATTTGAAACAGAAGTGGCCGGGGTGCGGCTGCGAGCACCCATGATGGCGATTCACAC
>JAYUYI010000344.1:0-10492 GCA_043752545.1 Thermoleptolyngbya sp. | reverse complement strand
CCGACATGAAGAATACTGGCCCGCGAGCAGGTGGAGCCATCACCGCCGCCCTTTTCCTCAAACAGTTCGTCAAAGAAACCCCCTGGGCGCATCTTGACGTTGCCGCCACCGTTTGGACGGACAAAGAAAATGGCTACAACAACGCCGGAGGCACAGGGTTTGCGGTGCGCACGCTAGTCAACTGGGTGCTGGCTTAGAGTTTTGAGTTTTGAATTGACTGCTTAACTCAAAACTCAAAACTTACTTAATTTCCGTGGGGCAGTTGAGTTAAAAATGAGTGGGGTATGCTGAGTGGGACTCACTGGTTTTTGTGAGAAATAATGAGAAGACGTTTGGTTGAACCTCGTTTCCCTATGGCTAAAGCTGGTTTTCTGCCTCATCCATCTCTGGATTTGCTCACGTTGGCGGCGGTTTTTGGCGCTGGGCTATGGCTGAATGCTAGCTCGCCAGCGCTGGCTGTGACGGCTCAGGCAATTCCCAGTTGGGGGGAGTCGGCAGTGAGTCAACCTGATTGGGGGCGATCGCCACTACGACCAGCGACCCTGCTGGCTCAGCTGAATTTCACGGTACGTCGAGTTAGACCGTCGCGCAACCGGGTGGGCGGAATTGCGCGCGGGGGTAGTGCCTGTAGCCCCGATCGCCAATCACCGCTGACGTTGGTGCCTCTGGTTCCCCCGACCGATCCCCAGCTGGCCAGTCAGGGCAGTATTGCCATCGAACCTGTGGTGGCGGCTCAACCTGTGGTGCTGGTCTATGTGCCCCGCAACCTGGCTCAACGTGCCGAATTTCTGCTGACGGCTGAAGGGGAGACGCCGACGCAAGCCAGCGTCCCGGTTTACGAAGCCCGGTTCACGCCACCCAGTTCACCCGGCGTGATTGCTATTCCGCTGCCGCCGCTGGCGGTGAATCGGCTCTATGGCTGGTCGCTACAGCTCGGGTGTGACCCAACGGGCGATCGCTCTGGAGATGCTTTAGTGGCGGGTTGGATTCAGCGGTTGAACGATGCGACAGTGCTTGCCCAGGCAACGCAACTGGCTGAGCGCGATCGCCCCGAATTGTTTGCTGAGGCTGGCTATTGGCAAGATACTATTTCTACCCTGGCCGCTCTGCGCTCCCGATTGCCCAACGATCCCACCCTGCTGGCCGATTGGGTCAGCCTGCTGAAGTCAGTCAACCTGGGCAACATTGCTCAGGCTCCGCTGATCCAGCTGCCGCTCGAAAATTCATTGCCCGCTGCTGGTGTCAACCCAGCTCCTGCTGCTAGTCCCAGCTCTGGCTCTAGTCCGACAGCTAATCCGACTCCGGCTGTGACTCCCGGATCGCGGCGGCCATTGCCACGCTACCGCCGCCGGACTCCTACTTCCTCCATGACAGCGCCCTAGAGTCAGAGCGCCGTTCGGAATCTAAATCTAACGCTGCTAGACGCAAGCAACCGAGATCTGCCGCTGCTGCAATCAGTCGCTCGGCAGACCTCTCAGCCAGTTCCAAACAGCAACGAATTTTTTCTCTACCCACAGCATTTTTTGATCGAGCCACGCCAGTACCCGCTCTAGAGGATGTTTTTCGTAACCCACAAGGGTAGATTGAGTTTCGATATAGGTCTCAATTCGGTGTCTGGCGATCGCAATTTCCTCTAAATCATCCGGGTGCGATCGCGCTCCAAGGCTAGCCAAACCTGCTGGGGTATGGACGATCGCCGTCTCTGCTGAAGCGGGAACGCGATCGCCCTGAATCGTTTCAGTGGCTACATCAGCGGCTAAGTCAGTGGATAAGTCAGCGACCAAATCAGCTAGCGCCTGACCAGCAGAGGCAATTTTGTGCTGATCGAGGAGGTCTGGGAAGGCGAGCCACTGCTGCTCTAGTTCCGCGATCGCCTCTGACTCCAAATCTGCGGCAGACGGGAAATAGAGGGCAAGCGTTGTTTCATCAAACACGTTAGCTGCGATCGCCACGGGTCCGCGCTGCACCCAGCCCATCAGCCGATAAAACACCTGCACGGGCAGCGCCATTGTGTCTTGAGCCACGAGCGGCGGTAGGGGCAACGGTGGACGCTGGGGAGCTAGCTGGCGATGCGGTGGCTTGCCTGCGAGGAGCGCGGATCGCCCATAGTCGGCCAGCTCCCAGATGATCTGCCGCTGCAATCGCGCTTGCTGTGCTGGCGTCAAAATATCTAGGATGCCGTTGGGTTCGCTCACCAGGACTAGGCTGCGGCTACTCAGTAGAGATGCAATCCCCTGCAACGTCGCACTGGTTTGCTCGGCGATGGCTGGCTCGGCGGTGGCTGGCGACAGAACTAGCCCCAGCTCTTCTACCGCCCGCAGCGTTTTATAAATGGTTGTGTCGGCTTTGAGACTGGTGGGGACTTCCTGCTCAGGCTGCGTGATGGTTTGCACCGCTCGGCGGACGGCCTGAAGCCGGGGACGCATTTGCTGCACCGTCTGCCCCAGTTGCCGACCGAGCAGCCGCCCCGTTTGAAACACGGCATACACCGGATACAGCAGAATTTGGGTACTCCACGCTGCCGTCACCTGCGTCTGCCGCCACCAGCGCGCCGCTCGATCTTTCCAGCGCAGCGTTTGCTGTGACAGTTGGCTGAGCATACGGCTTTGAAAACGACCGGAAGGCGACATGAGCAGAACTCAGCAGGCTGAAGAGGATAGCTGGGAAAATGAAATTGATCCCATGTACAACTTTCCCGAACGGCCCTCACCCCAACCCCTCTCCCAGAGCGGGAGAGGGGCTAAAGACAGGCTCGGTTCCCCTTTTCCCCTTGTGGGAGAAGGGGTATAGCCCAAAGGGCATTCAAGAAAAGGGGATGAGGGCTATCTTAAAGTTGCACATCGCGTAAATTGCAGACAAGACCGCAGTTGTTTGATCTTAGTGGAAAGATGGAGGCTGTGACAGGTCTGAATCGGCCATCTCGGCCAATCTCTATCCAGACTCGATTTCGATCCAGCTTGGCAAAATGGTATAAGCGATCAGTGCCGCGTCTAACTCGCAACCGATGGATTTTTCTGAACAAGCTGCTGCTAATTCCCCGTCTGTTCCACTCAACAGTGCTCTTCCCACCCATCTTGAGCGCTTAGATCACACGATCAATCGACTGCGATCGCTGACTCAGTTAGATGTCCAAGCTCAGTGGCGGTTTTGCATGGCAGACTTGCCGCAAAGCGCTGCGCTTGACCCGTCTCGGTGGGAAGACTGGGCAACGGCTGAACTCAATGCCAAACATCATATTCCTTGGTCGCAGGGGGGGCAGGTGCTGTGGCTGGGACAGCGGCTAGTCGTCCCCGAAACGCTACAGGGCTACCCGTTACAGGGCCTCACGCTGCGGCTGTCGCTGACCTGGTGGGCCACACAGGCTCAGGCGTTTGTCAATGGACAATTGGTGCAGGAAGGCGATTTGTTTGATACGTCCGCCCGCATTTGCTTGAGCCAGCGGGTAGCCCCAGGGGAGGCGATCGCCCTCACCCTGCGCCTAGTCAGCCCCGACCACGATCCGGGGGCACTGGTGCGATCGCTTTGCCTCTACGAACGCCCCGACTATGGCCTCTACCCCTCTCCTGAGCCGGGGTTTGTGGCCGATGAGTTGGCCGTGCTGCATCACTATCTCACAGGCTTTGCGCCTCAAAAGCTGGTAGAAGTAGCTACCGCTGCTGAGCAACTGGACTGGTCAGCGGTCACCGATCAAGCGACCTTTGACCAGTCCCTCAGCCGCCTACGCCAAGACTTGTTGCCGTTGAGCGACGGCCTGAAGCAGCGCCAAATTTCGCTACTGGGGCACGCCCATCTAGATTTGGCCTGGCTGTGGTCGATTGCCGAAACCTGGGAGGTGGCAGAGCGCACGTTTACCTCGGTGCTGCAACTCCAGGCCGATTTTCCGGAGCTGCTGTTTTGCCACTCGTCGCCCGCTCTCTATGCCTGGATGGAGCAAAATCGTCCGGCGCTGTTTGAGCAAATTCGGGCGCAGGCGGCGGCGGGGCGATGGGAAGTGGCGGCGGGGCTGTGGGTTGAACCAGAGTTTAACCTGGTGTGTGGGGAATCGATTGTGCGCCAGGTGCTCTATGGGCAGCGCTATACGCAGCAAAGGTTTGGCGCAATTAGCAAAATCGCCTGGTTGCCCGATAGTTTTGGCTTTTGCTGGCAGTTGCCCCAAATTTTGGCACTGGGGGGGATCGAGTACTTTGTCTCCCAAAAAATGCGCTGGAATGATACCAACGAATTTCCGCACGAGCTGTTTGAGTGGCGATCGCCCGACGGAAGCCAGCTGCTTAGCCTCAACTCTGCCCCCATTGGCGAAGGAATTGACCCACTCAAAATGATCCGCTACGCCTGCCAGTGGGAGCAAGAAACGGGTTTGCCCCACACCCTGTGGCTGATTGGCGTCGGCGATCATGGTGGAGGGCCCAGCCGCGACATGCTCGACGTGGCGCGCCGTTGGCAGCAGTCGCCGTTTTTCCCTACCCTGGCGTTTTCAACGGCGCAGGCATTTTTGGATCAAATTGGCGGGGCGGTAGGGCAGATGACAAACCTGCCCGTGACGCTTGATTCCCCTGGCTCGGCCACCCAACATCATCCGCCCCAGCCACGCCGACTGCCGCTCTGGAACACCGACCTCTACCTAGAATTTCATCGCGGCTGCTACACCACCCATGCCGACCAGAAGTGGCAAAATCGGCGCTGCGAGGAGGCGTTGCACGAGGCGGAGCTGTTTGCGGCGCTGGCCACACTGCGGCTAGGCACGCCCTACCCCCAGGGGACAATTGAAACCGCGTGGAAGCAGGTGTTGTTCAACCAGTTTCACGATATCTTGCCGGGTTCAGCCATTGCGGCGGTGTACGACGACGCCAACCGCGCCTGGCAGCAAGCCGCGATCGCCTCCAAAGCGGTTCGATCTGATGCATTACGGGCGATCGCCACCCACATTAACCTACCCGCACCCCCCCATCCCGCTGCCCAGGCCGTTGTGGTGTTCAACCCGTTCAATTGGAGCCGCTCGGAGGTCGTTCGCGTATCTTTGGAGCCAGTCGGGTCTGGGTCAGAGCAGGGCAGCTGGCAAATTTGTGACTTGGCAGGAGATGCGATCGCCACTCAGCTGATCAAACCATCGCCTCAAAGCACCCACCCCGCGCAACTGCTGTTTGTTGCAGAAGCCATTCCGGCTGTGGGCTACCGCTGCTTCTGGCTGTGTTCTGATGAAACCGCACGACGGGCAGATCCCTCCCTGCCCCATCTTGATCCCCAACTATTTGTGCTCGAAAATGAATCTCTGCGGGTGGAGGTTGATCCACTCACAGGAGACTTGGCCAGTGTGTTTGACAAAACCCAGCAGCGGCAGGTGCTGGCAGGGGCAGGGAATCAGCTCCAGGCATTTCAGGACAGCGGCCAATACTGGGATGCCTGGAATATTGATCCCCACTATGCGGAGCATCCGCTGCCAGCGGCTGAGCTGGTAGAAATCCGCCATGGCCACTGGGGAGCAGTTGAAACCAGCATTGAGGTAATTCGCAAAATTGGCCAATCTTTGTTTACACAGCAGTATGTATTGCAGCAAGACGCGCCGCTGCTCCAGATTCGTACCGCTGTGGACTGGCAGGAGCGGCATGTGCTGGTGAAAGCCGCCTTTGCGCTCAACTTGACGGCAGACACTGCCACCTACGAAATTCCCTACGGAGCCATTCAACGCAGTACCAGCCGGGAGGGCGATCGCGACTCAGCTCAATGGGAAGTCCCGGCGCTGCACTGGGCCGATCTTACCGCTGCATCTGAGCCTCCATCTGATGTTCCCACCTACGGCGTCAGCTTGCTCAACAACGGCAAGTACGGCTACGACAGTCAACCTAGCCAGCTGCGACTGACGCTATTGCGCGGTTCCACATGGCCGAATCCGACGGCTGACTTAGGGCGGCATGAGTTTACCTATGCGCTCTATCCCCATGCAGGCAGTTGGCAGAGTGCCCAAACCGTGCGTCGTGGCTATGAACTGAACCAGCCGCTGCTGACGCTGATCCTCAGCCCCGCGCCCCAGCCGTCCACCGATTCTGGCACTGCTGATCCTAGGAATTCACTGGCTCCCAGCGGACAATTTCTGAATCTGGCTGGTGAGCATCTGATTTTGACCACGCTTAAGCAGGCCGAGGACAATTCTGATGGCTGGGTGATCCGGGGATACGAATGCCATGGTGAGGCGGCAACCCTTGACTTGGAAACGGTGCTTCTAGGCGATCTGCTTCACCCCGCAAAGACAGCCACCGCCCTGATCCCACCCACTCTAGAGCTAGTAGATGTATTAGAAAACCCGCTCGTGCCAGCCGCACGCATGGAGGAATCGATGGCGATCGCCCCCTGGCAAATTTTCACGCTGCGGCTGCAATTTCATGCCGAGGAGTGAGGGGTATCCTTAAAAAATAGTACCGGGGCAAAAACGTAGCTACTCAGTCTGCCCACCCTGCGGGAAGCAAGCTACACCCTAAGTCCCTCTCCCAAGTAGGGAGAGGGACTTTGAACTGGCTCGGTTCCCCTTCTCTCTACTTGGGAGAAGGGACTAGGGGATGAGGGCTGTTTATAGCCTGAGTCGTTACCCCGTCGATTAATCATCATGCTCATCAAAGGGATCATCTAGCACTTTGGACGGCGGGCCAAAAGACGTGTAGATGCCATACCCAGTGACGCCAATCAGCATTGCCGCGATCGAAATACTAAGAACTGTTGCAGAGTCCATAAGCCAATCCAAAATGTGGTCAGTCTTCTCATATAATATTACAAAAGTTAATTACAATGACGGCTGATAGATACCCATGGCACAACGCACTCGGTTGGGAGACATCCTTCGCCCCCTCAATTCTGAATACGGTAAAGTTGCTCCCGGTTGGGGCACTACGCCGTTGATGGGGGTTTTCATGGCACTGTTTTTTGTCTTTTTGCTGATTATTCTGCAAATTTACAACTCTTCTTTGATCCTAGAAAATGTCGATGTAGATTGGAGCAGCTTAGGCGGCTAACGGTTTCACGATTTCAGGTTTCACGATTTTAGTTGAGCTTTAATCTAAGCCAATAAAAAATCCGGCAGACCCCACTGGGCGTGCCGGATTTTTTCTGGATTTTTAAATTTTTCTGGCTTTTCAATGGGACTAGGGCGATCGCTATACCTGAGTGCGATCGGTTAAAATCTCGTACCCGGTTTCTGTAACCAAAACGGTATGTTCAAACTGGGCAGACAGGGCGCGATCGATGGTGACTACCGTCCAGCGATCGGTGAGCACGCGAGTGTGCTTCGAGCCAGCGTTGACGATCGGCTCAATTGCCAGCGTCATCCCGGCTCTAAGTTTGGCGTTGGGTAGCTCGTGGGTGCGGTAGTTAAACACAGACGGCTCTTCGTGCAAATTGCGCCCGACGCCGTGCCCGGTATAGTCTTCTACGACCTTGAACCCATTGGCTTTAATGTAGTCTTCAATTGCTCCGGCAATGTCGAGCAGATAGTTGCCCGCTTTAACTTGGGCAATCCCTTGATACATGGCGGCTTCGGCCACTTGGATCAGCTTGGCGGCAGCGGGTGTGACCTCGCCAACCGCAATGGTGATGCAAGAATCGCCGTGAAAACCCTGGAAATATGCCCCAGTGTCCACCTTGAGCACGTCGCCTCGGTGAATCACTTTGCGAGGGTTGGGAATGCCATGCACGACTTCATTGTTGATGCTGGCGCAAATCGACGCCGGAAAGCCGTGATAGCCCTTGAAGCTGGGTGTGGCTCCCATGGCTCGAATCCGCTGCTCGGCGTGGGCATCCAAATCTGCTGTGGTCATTCCGGGCTGCACTAGCTCTGAGATTTCCTTCAGCACCGTGGCGACAATTTTACCGGCCTGCCGCATGATGTCGATTTCTTGGGGCGATTTGGTCTCAATCCCCCGTCCTTTTTTGTTGACGCGGGCTAAGGGGGCAGGTTTTTTAATCAGGTCTGTGAGGAAGTTCATTGGGATTGACTAGGGAGTAAGCGGGTGAGTTTTGAGTAAATGCGTAGGGGGGAGTGGTTTAGCTGTTTGTTTAACTTAACGTATGTGTTTACTGAATAGCGGTTTGGAAACCAGGGTTAAATCGGTTTTGAGTTTTGAGTTTTGAATTGACTGCCTAATTCAAAACTGATTTAACTCTCTTAATTCCTAGGGGGCGATCGCAATTTCGCCAACCATGCCGGCTTCTGCATGTCCTGCAATGGTGCACCGGAGGCTGTAGGTGCCAGACTTCAGCGGCACAAACACCCACTCGGCGATCGCCCCTGGCTTTAGCTCCAGTTCATGAATCGCCCCTTTAATTTCCACGTTGCCCGCTTCTACTTTTTGGGTCCAAATACTGTCGGCAAAGTCTTTGGCAGTAAAATAATGCTTCACAGAACTGGGGTTGTCGAGGGTAAGTCTATATTTTCTGCCTGCCACAAAATCTAGATGGCTGGGGACAAAGGTGAGGGCTTCGGCAGCGGTGCCCAAATGCACCTGGACGTCGGTAACCAGGTTGACATTGGCCGGACTGGCGATCGCCCCCGCTTTGGAGATCGTCCCAATGCCCCACCAAATGGCGATCGCCACCAACACCGACAGACCTGCTCGCACCCAGCTCCGCATCCCGACCATAGCCTACGCTCCTACATGCATACAAACCTATACCTGTAAGAGTATCGGAATCTTGTCGGTTCTTGACGGCTTGTAACGACATGCAAAGAATGTAGTCCCTGTATGCATCAAGTAGTATTTAGTGCCGTGTGGATCGATAGAGCGAGCCAGTCACTTGATTTTTGTGTGTTAAGTCTCTACAGCAGATGTGAATTTAGAGATCTGCGCTTTCGATGTTGATTAAAGTTTGTCCAAAGTAGAACAATGCCGAAAACGATTGTAGAGAGCAGAACCACACTTGCTCCGGAGGCAATGTCAAAGTAGTAGCTTAAATAAATTCCAGCAAAGGATATCCCTGCTCCAAGCACGGCAGAGTAGATTATCATCATGCCAAAGCGATCGCTCAACAACCGAGCAATCGAAGCAGGAATAATGATAGCTGAAATGATTAATGTGACGCCTAAGATTTGCAGCGTTGTGACCAACATGGCTGCTAACATCAGGGCAAATAAAACGTCCATGGCTAGCACTGGAACACCATGCACTTTGGCAACATCGCGATCAAAAGACCAGAACAACAAGGGGCGATAAAAGATAAAGACCAACGCTAGTAAAACGATCGTTACACAGGTAACAACCCAGACATCGTTCGGGGTTACTCCTAAGACGTTTCCGAACAATGCTGCTTCAAAGCTCTTGGTAAATTGGCGATAGGTGCTGATGATGGCAATTCCCAAGGCAAAACTAGCCGTTGTCACAATGCCGATGGCAGCATCTGCATAGATTTTGCGTCCAGTGAGAAATTGAATCACTAGTGCCGAAATAAATCCCCAGATTCCTGCTCCAATATAAAAGTTTAGCTGTAACACATAGCTCAGTACGGCTCCGCCCAAAATTGCGTGAGACAAGCCGTGAGCAATGTAACTCATCCGTCGAGTCGTAATATACACGCCCATAACACCGCATAGCAGCCCTGCCAGCATGGACACTAGCAGGGCACGGCTGAAAAATTCGTATTGGAAGGGTCTGAGTAGAAAGTCCATAGCAGACCTTAGTGAGTTTGACGAAGAATAGAGGGTAAATTATTTTGCATGCGATGGCGGAGCGTACTGAGGCTGCTAGCGATTAGAATGCGATCGCCCTCACGAATCACCACCATTTCTCCTCCAAAGGTTTGTTCTAGAGTCTGTGGGGTAAAAACTTCAGTGGGTTCCCCTTGGGCAACAATGCCATGATTAAAGCAGATTACCCAGGGCAAATGAGTCGCCACCGAGTTCAAATCGTGGGTAGAGAGCAAGATGGTTAACCCTTGTTGATTGAGTTCTGCCAGCAGATGTAGGAGTTCATGCTGTACTCGTAGGTCAGAGCTACTAGTGGGTTCATCCAGCAAAACGATATCTGGCTCACCCACTAACGCCCGTGCAATAAAGACTCGCTGTTGTTGTCCACCCGATAACTCGCCGATCGGTCGATGAGCTATGTTTTCTACGCCAACTCGATGTAACAGCTCTCTAGCAACTTGGCGATCGCGCTTCGACGGAAACGGTGAGACGTTCCGCCTGCGATACCGTCCCATCATTACCACCTCTTCCGCCGTGACCGGAAAACTCCAATCTACTGTTTCGACCTGCGGTACATATCCTACTTTGGGGGGCGACACCCCAGGTTGAAGTTGCTGTCCCCGAAACCAAATTTCACCGCCCCAAGGATGAGCTAAGCCCAAAATTGTCTTGATCAACGTTGTCTTGCCGCAACCCGATGGACCGACTAAGCCGGACAACTGCTTCGGATAGAGCTTGAGATTAACGTGAGTAAATACAGGCTGAGTTTGATATCCACAGGCCAGGTTTTTAATCTCCAGCAATGGTTCCATAGAATTATATTTTTGC
>JAYUYI010000343.1:0-10526 GCA_043752545.1 Thermoleptolyngbya sp. | reverse complement strand
CTCTACGAGAAGCAAGCTACACCCCTTTCTTGAATGCCCTTTGGGCTATACCCCTCTCCCAGAGCGGGAGAGGGGCTAAAGACAGGCTCGGTTCCCCTTCTCCCCTTGTGGGAGAAGGGGTTAGGGGATGAGGGCTATCTTAAAGTTGCACATCACGTCATGTAAATCCAATGAGATTCGTAAGGTATGTGGCAGTTTGCCGATGGAGCGGGGTGGATCTGGGGGCAGCGAACTTACCTGATGGGGGTATTGAACGTAACGCCAGATAGCTTTAGTGATGGGGGGCGGTTTACGACCATTGAGGCGGCGATCGCCCAAGCTCAGGCAATGGTACGCGGCGGGGCAGATGTATTGGATGTGGGGGGTGAGTCAACTCGGCCTCAAGCGGCACCCGTATCGCTGCCGGAGGAACTGAGCCGGGTGGTGCCGATTATTCGCGCGATTCGAGGCGGTTCTGATGCCTGTGCTCCTATGACTGTACCTATCTCGGTGGATACGACTAAGGCGGCGATCGCTCGAGCGGCCATTGAGGCAGGTGCCAACTTGGTCAACGATATTTCGGGGGCGACGGCTGACCCTGCCATGCTCTCTACCGTCGCCGAGCTAGGGGTGCCCATTGTGCTAATGCATTCGCGGGGGACGCCCAAAACGATGCAGCAGCTGACGCAGTATGGGGATCTCATGGGAGAAATCTACGATTTTTTGGCACGGCGCGTAGAGACAGCGATCGCCAGTCAAATTCCCCAGGCGCAGATTGCCATTGACCCTGGCATCGGGTTTGCCAAGACCTACACTCAAAGCTTAGAAATTTTGCGGCAGCTGCCTCGGCTCAAATCCTTGGGATGTCCAATTTTAGTCGGCGTCTCGCGCAAAAGCTTTATTGGCCATCTGCTGGGCCAGCCTGATCCGACGCAACGGGTTTGGGGCACGGCGGCAGCCTGCTGTGCGGCGATCGCCAATGGAGCCGACCTGCTGCGCGTGCATGACGTCCCCGAAATGTATGATGTCTGCCGAGTGGCAGATGCGCTGGTTAGAGAGGGCGATCGCCCAAGCCATTAGCTGTCCCGATCGCGGGGGGCATCATGATGGCTACTGCCGTTGCCTTTGTTGCTGTTGAGCACGCCTTGATCGCCGTCACCTGGCCCCATCAGTTCGCCCAGCGCCTCGGTTAGCGCTTTGGGATCCATAAACACAACCTTGGAATTGGGGCTGTCTCCCAGGCGATAGTTTGCGTCTACATAGCGCTGAGCCACTAAATATTTCAAGATTTCTCGGCTATTTGGCTGCGATTGCAGCGCTTCAGCGATCATTTTCATCGACTCAACAGCGGCCTCCGCTTCTTCGATGGCGGCTTGCTTTTTGCCCCGGGCTTCTTCAATTGCCGCTTCTTTCTTCCCTTGCGCCTCAGAAATTGCTGCCTTCTTCTTGCTTTCTGCGGCGCGCTCTAGCTCCATCGCTTTCAATACTTCGACAGCAGGTTCGATGCTTTGCACTTCCACCCGTGTCACCTTAACGCCCCATGTAGCGGTGGCTTCGTCCAATTGATGCAGCAAGGCTTGGTTGATTTCGTTTCTAGACGAAAACGTCTGCGCTAGCTTCATCCGCCCAATTTCGGAGCGCAGGGTGGTAGTAACTAGATTCTCTAACGCCTCTTCAATGTTTTCTACCGAATAAAAAGTGCGCTCTAATTGTAAAATTCGCCAGTACATCACGGCGTCTACATCCACCGAAACATTGTCGCCCGTAATCGCTTTTTGTTTAGCCGTGTCGAGTACCCGCTCACGGGTAGATTCTTCGAGCACCACATTGTCTAGCAGGGGCACGACAAAATTTAGCCCCGGTATCAGCTTGCGATGGTATTTGCCGAGTCGTTCAACCAGCGCCTCTGTTCCTTGGTTGATGATTTTGACAGAGCCAACAGTGTAGCCAATAATAACCAGAGCAAGAGCGGCAACGATGGCTTCCATATTGGAAATCTCCGAATCATCAAACAGGATGTCTACGTGTTTCTAATTTATCTTGAACCGATAGCAACGTGCCGGAAATCTAGCGTTTTATCCTAATTCTTTTTGTGATGCTCTATGGCATGGTGTGAGGTCACTGCCAGTGACCTCACACCATGCTGATGCGGCGATTATTCTAGGCGGTGCGATTGACCGCATTTTTGCTGGCATAGGGAGCCGGCATCACGAGCAGGGTGTTGTCTTGGCGGCCTACAACGTAAACCGTCTGCCCAGCTGCGATCGCCACATCTGATACCTGACAGCGGGCGCTCCAGAGCGTGCCTTCATAGGCGACTTCACCAAGGCCACCGCGAGGGATGCTCACCGAAACTTCGGCTTCAGTGGGAGGGTCGAGATCGTGTGATTCGCGAGGCACCATGCCGCGCAAGATCACCGCCAACGCGACCGATAAAATGCTCCAAATTAACAGTTGAATGCCAAAGCTGTTGATGCTCAAGGCGGCGATCGCTGTAATAATTGCAGCGATCCCTAGGGCTGCAATGGTGGGTTCAAACACCAATAAGTTTAGAAATAAACAAAACATCCCTGCTACCAGCCATAGAAGGTAAGATGGCTGACCCGATATCACTTGCGGCAAATTCATACGGCAGATCCCTAATCCCAACGGGTGCGATTTTCTTAAGCTTGAGAGTTCGGGTGTAGCGCTCTCAACGTGCTACCCCGAAGGTGAAGCGATAGAAGCGATAGATTGGACTATAAACTACACAGCGGCGATCGCGCTTTACCGAATTCCAGAATTTTATAGTGTTGAAGCGGATGTATTTATTTTCACACAATTCCACGATCCGTTCCCTGGGCAGCGTTGGATCAGCTATCAATGCTTCTAGTGGGTACACTGCTCACTTTTGGCACTGTTCCAAATTTCGCAGATTGGGCCGGAACAGGCGGCTGGGATAGAAGAGCAAACTACCGGGCAAAATAAACATCACCAGCGGTAACCCGGCTACCAGAACTGTGAGTCTCCCGCTGGCGGGTTGACGGGTTGCGACTTGGGGTGCAGCAGTGCGAGCCGTAGAGGTGATTTGCTCCATCGGCAATGCTGCCATCTGTAGCCAGTTAGAAAGATTGGCCGATAGCTCTGAGTTAAGCCGTAGCTGTAGACCCGGTGTTGAGAAGGATTGGGCATAGGCTGAGGTCAAAAACGCTTGGTAGGGTTTGGCATCAGGTGTGAGTTGTTTCACAAACGACAGGGTTACCCCTTTGAGCAGCTGCCGCAGAGATTCGGTATCTTCACCGCGCCGCTCTCGCATAAACAAGTTGTCGATCAGGGCTTCGTTGAGGTTGTTGGGATCGCCGACGCTGAGATGGCTACCGCCGATCGCCGTGAGCAAAAATTTGGTGCCCGAGTGCAGGTGGGTAAAGGGCAGCAGCTGTTGGCTCACCGCTGGGGTCACAGAATCGCCTGTGCCAGACATAATCATGGTGGGGATGCGGATGGCCGCTAAACTTTTTGGATCAAATAACTGCCCAATCACTGGGTTGAGGGCAATGACTTCAGCAACGCGGCGATCGCGCAAATCGGGTAGCTGATCGGGCAGGTCGGCGGCGGTACACTGCAACCAGTCTGCTGCCGATAGCCCCACCAAGTCAGGGCGGTTACAAAACTGCCGCAGTTGTTTTAGGTCTAGCTCTGCGCCTGCCAGTGCCAGGGCGGTGTAGCCGCCGAGCGAGTGTCCAATGACTACCACTTTCTGGGTATTTAACTTACCCCGCAAAATGGTGGAGTTGAGGTTCATCCGGTCTAATTCGCTCAGCAAAAAGCTGACATCGCCTGGTCGGTCAATGAATTCAGTTGCGGGTAAAATATTGGTCTTGTGGCGATGACCCAACTGTCCGCTGGTGATGGCTGTCAGCCAAGCCACGTTGCTGGCCGGATGTTCTAGTGCCGCTACTGTAAACCCGTGGCTGGCTAGGTGATAGGCCAAATAGCCCAAAAATCGGCGATCTGCGCCAAAGCCGTGAGAAATCACAACTAGGGGCCCTTGGGTGCGCCAACTCCAATAGAGATCTACCGGAATGGTGCGATCGCGTTGGTAGTCGCGAAATATCAGCGTTTGCTGGCGCACCCGTTGCCTGCCGTTCTCGGCGGGATCAAGCTCAGATGGCAGCGGTTTTGGCGTAGAAACCGTTAATTCTCGTTCTAGTACGGAGCTGAGCGCTTGGCTTTGCCAATAGGGCAAATTCAGTTGGGAGGTCAGCAACAATGCAGATGAGAGGTCTAACACGACTTCTTTGATTTGCAGCTCTTGCAAAAAACCGATCAGGCTTAACCCGTTGACGTGGGTGGCTGCATTTGTTAAGGCTTGGTGCAGTAAGACTCGATTGCTGTTGGGGATTACGGTCTGGAGTGCCGTTAGGAGGCGATCGCCCGCTGATGAGTTCAGCACATCACCCACTAGCTGATCGCCCACCGCCGGATCTAGCGGAATCCGGCTATCTAGGGTTTGCCGCGTCTGCTCATTCAACAGCAAAGCATAGGGCCGCAGCGAGCCGATGACTTCTCCGGTGAGGGCAAAATACTGCAAGTCAGAAATCATCACCGACTGCCGCAGGGGCCCTAGCTTAACTGACAGTTGTTCTGCACCCGTTGCTGGCAGCGCTACCCCGCAGCCTAAGACCAATCCAGCTGCTAGCCCTTGGCACCATCGGCTGGCTCGCCACGAAACTCCCCCACCTGCTAAAAATTGCCTGATGCCGGAGGCAGAGCCACGAGATATTGGCGGAACATTTACGGGTGGATCGAGGGGGGACTGCTCAAACACGTTAACTGGGTTTCCTTGAGGCACGGCTAGGGCACTAGTCGAGAATCCTTGAAACTGTGCAGCCGATCTGTGCAGCTAACTGACGGTTGCGATCGCCAATATAGACCATCCAACGGCTCAGATCCATCGCTTCAGATAAGCTTATCCTATGACTCTTGAGGATTAGCGCTCCCAATGGCAGAGATTCATAACAATTTGACTAAACGTTGTTTTGTTTAAAGGCTACCTGAGGCAAAAGTCATCTTATTCAAACATCACCTGACTCAACTGTCATCCTGCGACCCATCACTCTCCAGCCACTCGATGATCTGAGTCATGGGGGGCAAGCTAGCTCGACGTTGCCCTTGAGATCGAGCCTGGGTACAAAATAAATCGAGCGGCGTATCTAGCAGAGTAGCGAGTGATACCTGCCCTGCCAGGATTTGGGGGAACGCGATCGCCACCTCTTTTAGCAGCCAGCGACCGCTACGCCGCCCATAATCACCGAGGGAAAGTTCTGGGGTAAGGGGAACGCCGTGCAGCTGATGCAGATAGCGATTGGCGCGTCCATAGCGCTGCCATTGGGCGCGTAGCTGCGATAGGCCAACCCGATGCCGATGCTGCACAATCGCCGCCTCTGCCAGTTGAATCTGCCATTGACCCGATTGCAAAATCCGCCAGCAAAGATCAGCATCTCCCCCAGTGGTGAGGTACGGGCGAAACAAACCGCTTTGCTGCAGTGCCGCTCGACGCAGCGCCAGATTAGCCGTTTGGCCGTAGGGGCAGACAGGATGGTTCAGCGTATGGGTTTGCGAGAGGGTTTGGCGACGCATCGCGTATTGTTCCAGAATGCTGGAACCGGGTAAACCCTGCACTTCGCCCGCTACGATGCCGATCTCAGGTTGGGTAAACGGCTGCACCAGCGCGGCTAGCCAGCCCGGTTGGGGGCGGCAGTCGGCATCGGTGAAGGCCAAAATACCGTGGGTGGCGGCTCGGATGCCCACATTGCGAGCGGCATAGGAACTCTGAATTTGAGCTTGACTACGGTAATGCAGCGGGAATCCATCCTGGGCGGCTTGAGCCGCCGCCGCTTGCAGTAACGTAGGGGTGCGATCGCTGCTGCGGTTATCGACCAGCCAATATTCAACTCGACCTAACGGGTAAGTCTGTGCCCGTAAACAGCCCAACAAGTCCGGTAAATCTTGTTCCCCGTTGTAGATCGGAATCACCACCGAAACCCCTAGCCAGTGCGCCTGCGGAGGCGGCAAAATGTGCGGTTCCGGCGGTATAGAGTGCATAAAGGCAATGGATTCTCTACAGCAGTTGTCAGCCCATTGTCTATCTATACAGGGGTGTATTCTGTTCTTTTGATTTTTGCAGGTATGCTACAAAAGCGAGGGTAGAGCTAGAAATGGTGTAACGCTGCCTGTTGAACTTGGAGGAATAGTGCTTTGGAAAAAAATTCAGACGATATCGATCGGATCATGAATCCGACCAGTCGATACTATGGCGAATTTACGCCAGAGAACTTAGCGTTCAATGCCAATCTTCAGGAATTTGCTAACCGCATTGGCATTATCTGTAATCTTGAGACGGGTGGGAAGATTACGCCTGAGGAAGCGTATGCTCAAGTTCGGCAGCTGTGGAAGGCGCTCAAAGAATCTAAGAAAGCTTTGTTAAACCAATCCAGTCAACCTCGACCAGAATTGCCGCCTGAAGAATAAAGCCATTTGTGCTTCAGCAGGTTGTATAGATAAGGTGTTTAGATCCCCGACTTCTGACTAAAACTCAGCCATCACACCTGATCCCATCGTAGAAGTCGGGGATCTTAGTTCTAGTTGAGCTGAAAGTACTGTTGTACAATCTGCTCAATTCGGGCGGCGGCATGACCATCGCCAAATGGGTTTGTTGCTGTTGCCATCGCCGCGTAGGCAAGGCGATCGCCCAATAGCTCAGTGGCCGCATCGGTAATGGTTTGCGGCGAAGTTCCGACGAGTTTGGCGGTTCCGGCGGCGATCGCTTCGGGTCGCTCGGTTGTTTCTCGCAGCACCAGCACCGGTTTTCCCAAGCTAGGGGCTTCTTCTTGCAGCCCGCCAGAATCGGTGAGCAGCAGGTAACAGCGCTGAATCGCCCCTACCAACTCGGCATAGTCTAACGGTTCCGTCAAAAACACTCTGGGGTGTGATCCCAGCAGCGCTGTCAGCGGTTCTCGCACGGTTGGGTTACGGTGCAAGGGCAGCAGCAATGCCGCATCGGGCACCTTGTCCAACACGGCCAAAAAGCCCTGGGCAATATCGCTCAGCGGTGCGCCCCAATTTTCTCGACGGTGCACCGTAGCCAGCAGCACCCGATACTGATCCCAGTCGAGCTGCGGAATCGGGCAGGCAGGATGGCGAGCCGCTACGGCCAGCAGTGCATCAATCACCGTGTTGCCCGTCTGATGGATTTCTCCCACAATTCCAGAGCGCTTCAGATGCTCGACCGATAGCTCGGTAGGGGCAAAGTTGAGCTGGGCAATTTGAGAAATCAGGCGGCGGTTAGCCTCTTCGGGAAATGGATTAAACAGGTCGTTGGTGCGCAGTCCGGCTTCCACATGCCCCACCGGGATCTGATGATAGAAGGCGGCGATCGCAGCGGCTAGGGCAGTGGTTGTATCTCCCTGCACAATCACTAACTGCGGCTGCATGTCTCGAAATAAGTCTTCTAGGCCGCGCAAACTGCGGCAGGTAATGTCGGTCAGGGTTTGCTTGGGTTGCATAATCGCTAAGTCGCGATCGGCCTGCAATTCAAACAATTGCATCACCTGATCGACCATTTCGCGATGTTGCCCGGTTAGCACCACCTGAGTGTCAAATTTAGGATTTGCCCGAAACTGTTGAATTACAGGCGCTAATTTGATGGCTTCGGGTCGAGTTCCCAGGATGATGCAGACGCGGAAAGGCATGGGGTGAAGGATGAGGGATAAGAGTGGGGGTGGGGGCAATTAATTTGCTTACTGTTTTTAGGCAAAGACGACGGTGCGGTTGCCGTAGACTAGGACGCGGTTTTGTAGATGGTGGCGGACGGCGCGGGCGAGGACGACGCGTTCTAGGTCTTTGCCTTTGCGGATCAGGTCGTTAACTTGGTCGCGGTGGCTGACGCGAACCACGTCCTGTTCGATGATTGGGCCTTCGTCGAGGTCTTGGGTGACGTAGTGTGCAGTTGCCCCGATGATTTTAACACCCCGTTCGAAGGCGCGCTGGTAGGGGTTGGCTCCAGCAAAGGCGGGGAGGAAGGAGTGGTGGATGTTGATAATGTGGGGAAACTGGGCGATGAAGTCGGCGCTGAGCACCTGCATGTATTTTGCTAGCACGACTAGGTCGATGCGATAGTCGCGCAGCAGTTTGATCTGGGCGGTTTCTTGCTGGGCTTTGGTGTCGGCGGTGATGGGGATGTGGTGGTAGTCGATGCCGAATTGGTGGGCGGTGTGCTCTAGGTTGGGATGGTTGCTGAGAATGAGGGGGATTTCGGCGGCAAATTCTCCGGCGCGCTGCCGCCAAATTAGATCAAATAGGCAGTGATCTTGTTTGCTCACCCAGATGGCAAGCCGGGGGATATCGTCGGAAAAGTGCAGCTCCCATTTGGCGTTGAGCGGTTGGGCGATCGCCTTAAACGCTGGAGCAATCACGTCTTTGGGCAAGTTAAACCCCTCTAGCTGCCACTCTAGCCGCATCAAAAACAGCCCTGCCGAAAAGTCGGTATGCTGATCGGCGTGAATAATATTGCCGCCGTTGGCATAGATAAAGCTCGCTATTTTTGCCACCAGTCCTGGTTGGTCGGGGCAGGAAATTAGCAGAGTGGCAGTGGGGGAGGGCATGGAAGGGATGAAGGATGAGCTTGTAGGGTGCTGTTAGCGTCAGCGTAACGCACGCTTAGAATCATAAATTTATTAATATACGCGATGTGCAACTTGATCTAAAGTCTTGTGGGAGGGGCGTCTCGCCCGTCCAGCCTGGGCGGGCAAGATGCCCATCCCACGGGAAATCAAGGGTTTCAACGGTAAAGTTGCACGTCGCGTTAATATGCAATTCCCTGGGTAAGGACATGACACTGCCATGTCCTTACAGCAATCTGGCAGAATTTTAATCGGTGGACTACTAGGGGGTGGGGGATTCTGTGGGGCTGGGGCTAGCGGACGGACTGCTCTGTGAGCTGGAGCCTGGAGACTGCTTCCAGTCGGCGAGGGAGCGGCTGACGGCGTTTTCGAAATCGGGAGAGACGAGGCTGAGGCTGAGGTCTTTGGCCGTAGTTGGAGCAGCTACGGGGCTGTCAACTAGGGCATAGAGGGCGGTCTGGTTGAAGTTTTTGGCTCCTAGCGCCAGGGTGTGGGTGGTTTGATCGGCTAGTTTGATTTCGAGGGTAGCGAGCGGGGTTTGGAGGCCAAAGTTGGCTTTGTCGCTGGCGGGAATGGTGAGGGTGCGATCGCTCATCCCGGTAGCGAGCAGGTTGGCCAAATAGGCAACGGAGGCGTCGTTGGCGATCGCTGGCTCTGGCGATCGCATTTGCCAAACGTTGCTTTTATCCTTTTCAAACACCAGCACTTGCCCTGCTGTATTCAGAGTTAATCCCTGAATTTGGCTTTCTTCAAAGGCAAAAAGCTTGGTAGCCGCTGCCTGCTCTTGGGCAGGTGGGGAGCCTTGCTGTGCCACTAAATAGGCCACGCCCCCTAACAGAAGCGCCGTTACCAATAGACCGAGAGTGCTGGGTTTAAGTGCCATAGCGTTTTTCTAGCGTCGTCTCCACCATATGCCGCCTGCCATGACCAATCCAATGATCGGTAACCCTACTAGGGCAGTCAGTACTAACCAGAGCTGCTGAGCGGGTGCCAGTAAAATCCGCCGATTGGTTAGCTCGGCTGGACGCACGGCCAGGGTGGGATTTTCTTGTTGGCTCAGCCAGTTTACAGCATTGAGAAACACATCTTTGTTGAGCTGTTGGTTCAGCAAGCCATCGGTAATGAAGGCTGAGTTGCCAATGGCGACCAGGCGAGCTTCCCCGGCTGCCGCTGGCGACGGCGACGGGCTAGGGGATGCTGCCGGAGCTGGGCTGGTGACGGGGCGGCTGAGAGCAACGCCTAGGACAAGAGTGCCTTGGGGATCGGTGGCAGGGTCGGGTTGGAGTTGACCGTCTGCGCCAATCTGCTGGGCTTGGGTGCGAGGGTTTGGGACAAGCAGGGGCACGGCTTGGACGCCGTTGACCTCACCTAGCTCTAGCGGACGGGCTTCGGGGTAGAAGGAGATGCCGTTTTGCAATGATTCGGTAATCGGGTGCTGCCCATATTGGGTGATGATCGTCACGGTGCCATCGCGCCCGGCGGTGGGGTCTACCATGACGCGATCGCTAAACGCCACGCCCCATTCATCTAGCAACCCGGCCAGCTCTGGATTCGTCTGCGGATCAATCAGCAGCATCAGGCCACTGCGGCGGGTGAGATACTGTCTGAGCCGCGTTACCTCTTCGGGCAACAGGGGGCGTCTGGGACCCGCCACCACAATCACGGCGGCGTCTTCGGGAATCGCTGCCCTATCTGCCAAGTTGAGCGGTGCAGCGGCGTAGCTTTCATCCTTGAGGTTGTCAGTCGATTGGGAAAGACCGCCCTGCCCCGCTTCCAGAGGCCGCTCCCCGTGCCCTTGCAAAAAGTACACTTTGGTTTGGCGATCGCTGCCAATTTGCACCAGGCCATTGGTAATGCGGCGTTCCGACAGCCGCTGCTCGGGCGACA
>JAYUYI010000342.1:0-4422 GCA_043752545.1 Thermoleptolyngbya sp. | reverse complement strand
CTGGGAATGGTGGATTAATTATGGAGTGCAACTCTGGATCAACCCAGATTGTGTGCCCAGATGGCGGGCAGCGCGGGGCGCGGGGAGGCGGATCCTGTGGCTGGTGTAGCCTGATACTATGAGAGATAGCGTTACCCACCTGACAGCGTCGCCATCCAGCGATTGAGCTTGGAGTAACCGCATCAGGTATCTTTGCTTGGAGTTAATTTCAACTATGAATGTCATGGAGTTTTTTCAGCTAAGTACCGGGGTGTGGCGATCGCAGCGCACCACTCATCACCTGGCCTTCAAACGGACTGAAGCAGGCGAATCCGAGATTCAAGTCGAGGCACTGGCTGCCGATCATGCCAAAGTGGTTGAGATCTGTCAGATCCATGACGTTGACCCGACGCGAGCGATCGGTGGGGCATTTGTATCGTGGCACGGTGCCATGGGCTGGGATAAAGACGATGAGAACCATGAAGGATCTACTGTATTTGCCCTGATTCCAGATATCGATCAACCCCGTAACGGCACCCTGCTGCGAGAACGGGGCTATGCAGAAATTGTCCCTGTAGCGGGACAATACCACATGGATGATGACGGCGGGCTGGTGCTGACCACTGAGTATGAAACCATGAGTTCGATCGAGCGATTCTGGTTTCCCAGCCCCAGCCTCAGAATGCGAACCAGCACGGTAAAACGGTTCGGTGGGTTTGCTACCGCTACTTTCTGTACCGAATTCCGGCTTGGAGATGCATCAGAGGTTGCGGCCAATCCGGAAAGGGCTGACCGCAGCCAGGAGTCGTCTGAGCAAATGCCAGCCACGGCTGAATCCGCGCCGCACTTGTCTGTTTTGGGTTGGTAGTTTATGCCTATACCGTAGTTTTTCGGTGATTTTGGGATTGGGGAGACCGTAGAGCTGCCCTACTCGCCCCAACGTCACCCATTGTTTTACAGGTAGCAGGTTTTACAGGTAGCAGGTTTTGGTAGATTCATTAATCATTACGGCCAGCCTCGATCCCTTTATCCGTGGGTTGGATTATTTGTATGGGGTGCGCGGTCTTGCGTTAGATCCAGACATGGTGAATTGGGTCTATGACCTAGAGCCGCGATCGCCCATCTGCACCTGGATCGGCCCGCATATTGAAGCCGTAAACACGCAACTGAATGTCTACCTCCAGGCTTGCCACAATTGTTTTCATCCTTGGGAGCAGCCCGCCATCCAAGTATTTGCGGCTCCTCTGGCGCAGTCCTTTGGAATTGATGCACTCTGCAATTTTCAGACTCAGCCCCTCACCATCTTGGTCGATGTGGGCCGAGTTGAACCGGAAGACTGGCTGATATTGATTGTGCATGAATATGCCCATGCCCATGCCGGGTCTCCGGGGCATCATTCGCAGTTTGCGCGATCGCTAGCTCATCTGTGCCTAGGATTAGAAATTGAACTGCCCCTTTGTCAACCCGGCATGGAAGAAAACCTCCGATTTTACCCTCATTGCCTCGCTACTGCCGATCCACTAGCATTTTGGCAAGGCAAAGGCGCTCATCGGCGATTCGATGCCTGACCCAATTGGGTGACTTAAGAGCTAGCACTGTGAGATGTAGGATTGTGAAGCGTTAGATGTTGAAACGTTACGCCCCTAAACACAGCGTTTAACGAACTAGGATCATCCAATTTCTGGTAAAGCGTTTCATTATAATCGCAAGGCCAAATTCCAAATTAAGTTATGTATTTTTTATCAGACTATATCGAATAATGCGGCTTCCCTCCCTATATGATTATGAGTAACTTTTGTAAGATTTCGTAAAGAAAGGGAGATTTTCAGGCGTGGCAATTCCTCTTTTAGAATATTCCCCCATTAGCCAAAATAATCGGGTAGCAGGTTATGAAGTTCCTGGAGATGAGCAGTCAAGGATCTACTCCACAGACAATATGCTTTCCCCCGCCGACATGGACACTCTGATTGAAGCGGCCTATCGTCAGATCTTTTTCCATGCCTTTGCGGCTGATCGGGAACGGTTTTTGGAGTCTCAACTCCGCAGTGGTCAAATCACTGTTCGCGACTTTATTCGGGGCTTAGTGCTCTCCAACACATACCGACGCAGTTTCTACGAACTCAACAGCAATTATCGCTTTGTTGAGCAAACTGTGCAGCGGGTGCTAGGACGCGATGTTTATAGCGATCGCGAAAAGATTGCTTGGTCTATCGTCGTAGCCACCAAGGGCATTATCGGATTTGTAGACGATCTGCTCAATAGCGACGAATACCTTGAAGCCTTCGGGTACGATACACTGCCCTATCAACGACGTCGGGTGCTGCCTGGTCGCTCTGAGGGTGAACGGCCTTTCAACATCACCTCTCCTCGCTACGAGGCTTACCATCGAGCCAAGCTGGGCTTCCCTCAGATCATCTGGCAAACCACTGTGCGCAGCTACGTTCCCCAAGACAAGCAGGCTAAAGCAGGTAGCCCTTCCTTGTTCCTCGACATGGCTCGCGGTATTAACCCTCGGGTCAATTCTCCTCAACGGATTTCAGCGACCAACATCGATTTTGAGAAATCGGTGCCTTACCGGAAGTAGCCCGTGGGGGTGAGTTAGTTTTGAGTTTTGAGTTCTAGGTTTTGAGTTGACCGATTAACTCAAAACTTGGAATTTAGTGACTCTTGAATCAAAAAGAGCGGATGCCTGAGTTCCCTGGGGATGTGGCATCCGCTCTTTTTTAATTGGCTTAGTTTAATTGGCTTAGCCGATATCAAATCGATTGCCGATGCTTTGCTCATCCTCGGGGCGGAACCCAAGCTCTAGGAGCGCTTTGCGGATTTTGGCTTTGGAGGGGCGGATTGTGGGAACCGTTAAGCCCAGCTCTCTAGCCGTCTCAAATAATTCTCGCATTAACAGCTCCAAAGAACTGTCACTGGCATCTTGGGGGAGATGCTCAATTCTGGCTTCATAGGCGAGCGTATAGAGTTCTAAGTGATGCTTTCCCATCACCCTGGCCAGTTTTCTTAAGGTTTCAGGGGTAGGGCAAGTACCCTTAAAGCAGGCTCCTCGCAGCCGGGGCTGAGGCACGCCAGATAGCTCTGCCAAGCGGTTCATGCTAACCTCTTGCTCTTCTAAGTATTGAAGAATCAGTTGCCCTAATGGCGAACAGTCTTCTGCTTTGATTTGCAACCGTGCTGGCATGAATCTGTAATTGGGGGCTAGCGGTGAGTCCTAGGTGAAATCCTCAGCGCTCTGAGGAGGCACCAACTTTCTTTCATATTGTAATACCTGAATCTAGGTACGTCGAAATCCTATGGTGCATCAACCATTTCAACACTCCGCCATCTACATTCCAGGTAGCGCCCGTCACCCAAGCGGCTTGATTAGATAGCAAGAAGGCGATCGCCCCTGCTACATCGATCGGTTGACCGATCCGGCCAATTTCATGGCGATCGCTGATATTTGCTTGCCATCTCTGAATAGTTCCAGATGATTCGAGAGCAAATGCCGCCGCCTGAAGTTTTTCAGAATTCCGTCCTACAATTGCAACGCCCGCCGTCTACCCTAATTCTTCCAATTTTCGCGGCGCAATAGTGGGTTGATAAATTCGTTTAACCCTTCACCGACAAGCGATAGCCCCACAACGAGTGACGTTAGCGCCAGCCCCGGAAATAGCGCCGTCCACCAAATCCCAGTGGGTAGGGCGTCGAGGGCTTGACGCAAATCTGCACCCCATTCGGGGGTTTGGTCGGGCAAGCCTAGTCCCAAAAAGCCCAGTCCGCCTAGGGTGAGGGCGGCATCGGCGGCGTTGAGGGTAAACAAGACTGGGACGCTTTGAATCACGTTGAAAAATAGGTAGCGCGATAGGACTCGCCAAGTGGTGGCACCCATAGACTGGGCAGCTTCAACAAATAGCTCTGTTTTGACGCTAACGGTATGGTTGCGCACGACGCGATAATACTGCGGGATGTAGGCAATGCTGAGGGCGATCGCCGCATTCATTACCCCGCGTCCTACGACAAACGCTAGCGTCACCGACAGCAGCAAACCGGGCAGGGTATAGATCGTATCCATCAAAAACAGCAGTACCCGATCTAACCTGCCGCCCAAGTAGCCGCTCAACATCCCCAAAGGCACCCCGATCGCCACACTAATCACGGTGGCCAAAACCACGACAAGCAATGCCATCCGACTGCCAAATAAGGTACGAGAGAAGACATCGTAGCCCTCGCGGCTCGTGCCAAACCAGTGGGCGGCTGACGGGGGTTGATGGATTGGGTTTGACAGCGAATCCAGCGGATCTTGCAGCCAACCCCAGGATTGGAATGCCGGGGTGAGGAGGGCGATCGCCACAAACACCGCTGTAATCACAATTCCAGCCCACATCATTTGCATAGACAGGCTAGAGTGGCGCAGAACGTTTAGAGAGCGGGGCAGGCGCAGCTTGTTCAAGGTCA
>JAYUYI010000341.1:0-1645 GCA_043752545.1 Thermoleptolyngbya sp. | reverse complement strand
TGCTTGGGAAGTCGGAGATCTTAAGTTATGTATCTTTTAGCTGAACAAATACCGCTCCGCGTCGCACAGTGGGTTCGCTGCCGTAACTGCTAATGGTGAGCGATCGCAAATGGTCAAAAAACGGTTTGCCTGCCAGTTCTGCCAGCTTGAGTGCCGGGATGCGCTGTTCTAGAGGCTGCTTGACGCGTTGCCAATCAATATAGAGATAGCCGTCATTATGGGATGCAATCGGGGCGATCGCCTGTTTAAAGGCTAAAGATTGCAGCAATGACTTTTGAGCCGACTTTTCGGACGCTTGGGGGGCAACGGCCAGCACCTGCTCCATCGCCGCTACCGAGGTTGTCAGCACCTCATACTGATTGACGGTCGTCCGTACGCCTTCTACATCGGCTTGTAGCAGCGTTGGGGCGTTCTTGTTGCGTTTATTTGTCGTAGATAATTTGGCCCAGGTGAGGGCGTTTTGGCTGCCTATGGCCACAGGACCAATGCTCAGACCGTGCTGTTGGGCGATCGCATCTAGGTGCTCTAGGGCGGCAGCCGTTGTAGAAGACTGTTCTGCGACAAAGACTAGCGCTGGGTTGCCGTTTGGTTGGGGCACCACTCCCAGGGCAAATTCTCGATCAACCCAGTTCACCAAATCGTCGGCAAATGTGACGCCCCACTGCTGCTCTAGGGTTTCAATTGGCTGGTTTAGCAGCGCCGACAGCACGCCATAGTTTGCCAGACCGCTGGTTAATTCTGCCCACAGCTGACGCAGGTTTTGCCCCGATGCCGCCACAGGCGCAGCTGCGGGTAAAAACTGAAGTGCCCCCACAGGCTGCGTCAGGGCGGGCTGAGTGGCGGCTAACGTTTGCCCCGGTGCGGCCAGCAGGGCTGTTTCGGCCAGAACGCCCTGGCGCGACAGTTCTAGCCCCACGACCAAGCTGTCAAATAGCTGCCGATCTGCCCCGTCTGGGGTGGGGTTACCCGTCAGCGCTGGGTTGCCCAGCCACCGTCCGAGCTGCGGCAGGTTGACGAAGGTGACGCCAATTTGGCGATCGGGCAATCGCTCTAACGCCTGCCGATAGGCTCGACTGCTGCTGAGACTGAGGTCTGGAGCCTGGACGTTGTTGATGGCATCTCGCAACACCTTGGGCGAATTGGCAAATAAGACGAAGCGATCGCCCACCACAGCGCTCGTCAGTGTCGGGGTAGGCGCGGGCAACGTAGGGCTAGACTTCCCAGCCTCAGCGAGGTTTCCTGCCCGTCCCTTGGCGCTATCCGGCAGTTTCGCTTCCGGCTCTGTGCCGCCATAGATCAAATTCACCCCAGAATATTGCTCAAACACCAGATTGGTGCCAGCGATCGCCCGTTTCTGCCAAAACAGCTGCAAAAACTCCCGCGCCCGCTGCGGATTTTCGGTGGTGGCGGCCAGCAGGTAGCCCGGTTGCAGCCCATTGCCGGCATCGCGGTCAATATCTGCCGACGTTACCGCCACCGTAATTTCATCGCCCAGCCAAGGTTTAATATCGGCGTCATAGTCAACGCCTTGACCTGCCAGCAGCGTTTGCTTAATTGTTTCCAGTTCGGCGCGGGCGCGGCGGCGCTCTCCTGGTGGCGCTACCGCCAACCGAAACGCTTCCAGGCGATCGGGTTTCACCAGCAG
>JAYUYI010000340.1:0-1645 GCA_043752545.1 Thermoleptolyngbya sp. | reverse complement strand
CCCGTCCCCAAGGTTGGGATTTGGTGAAGTTTTTGCTGGGTAAGGGGGTCTTCCTAATTCTGGCGTTTGCCCTACCGCTGATGCGGCACCCGTTGGGGGTGGTGCTGGCGGTTTATGTAGTGGTGGCGATCGCCCTCGGGGTGGTGCTGAGCACGGTGTTCCAGATGGCACACTGTGTGGAAGGAGTTGGGTTTCCGCTGCCGCTGCCCAACACAGGCTACATGGAGGATGCCTGGGCGATCCACCAAATTGAAACCACGGTAAACTTCTCGCGCAATAATCCGGTGATTACCTGGCTGCTGGGAGGGTTAAACTATCAGGTCGAACATCACCTATTTCCGCGCATTTGTCATATTCATTACCCGGAATTGGCAAAAATTGTAGAGGCTACCTGCCAGGAGTTTGGCATTACCTACCGAGAACATCCTTCTTTTATCGGCGGGGTGGTTTCTCATGCACGCTGGCTGCAGCGCATGGGCGCATCGAGCACGATGAACTAATCGTTAGGGGACAGATCTCCGACTTCTTTAAAGAAGTCGGAGATCCTAAAAAAGTCGCAGATCTAAAGGGTGCCTATCATCCATTGGAGGTAAATTTTTCATATTCTTTTCATTTTTGCTCGGCGCATGGTAGCGTGAAGGTGAAAAGTATAGGCAGTGCAAGTCAGGATGAGGCTACTTTTGAGTCTGGTTCACTGGAGAGCAACACAGCCGCCGATGAGGGCGTTGGCTTGCCTGCGCAGCGCGCACATTGCCCCCATCGCTTCCTTGCTGGTTGTGGGTGCGTGGGTAGGGGGATGTTCGCTGCAATCTTTTGATGGCAGCGCTGCTAGTTCTCCGCAGCCAGCAGAGCAGCCAGCGAACGGCCTGCCGCCAAATCCTCAGCAGAAAAAGGTGGTTTTGACGACCTTCACCGTCTTAGCCGATATGGTGCAAAATGTGGCGGGCGATCGGGCGATCGCTCAATCGCTAACCAAATTAGGAGCCGAAATTCACGGCTACGAACCCACTCCCAGCGACCTAGTGCGGGCACAGTCTGCCGATCTGATTTTGGACAACGGCCTCGGGTTAGAGCGCTGGGCAGATCGCTTCTACGCCAACCTGACGCAGATCCCTCACGTCGCCTTGAGTACAGGAATTCAGCCGATTGCGATCCGCGAAGGAGCCTACCTGAATCGACCCAATCCTCACGCTTGGATGTCTCCAGCCAATGCCCTGGTCTATGTCGAAAATATTCGCAAGGCGCTGGTGCAGCTCGATCCACCCAACGCCGCCACCTATACCGCCAACGCCGCCACCTATAGCCAGAAAATTAGGACGCTTGATCAAACCTTGCGACAAGAACTCGCCAATCTTCCCGCCAACCAGCGCTACATGATTACCTGCGAAGGGGCGTTCACCTATTTAATCAACGACTATGGGCTGAAGGAAGGCTATATCTGGCCAGTCAATGCGGAACAGCAGGGCACCCCTCAGCAAGTGGCCAAGACGATTGACTTGGTGAAGGCCAACCAGGTGCCAACTATTTTTTGTGAAAGTACTGTCAGCGACAAGGCGCAGCGCCAGGTGGCAGCAGAAGCAGGTGCCACGTTTGGCGGCGTGTTTTACGTAGACTCTTTGACCGATGCGCAGGGGGTTGCACCGAC
>JAYUYI010000339.1:0-1648 GCA_043752545.1 Thermoleptolyngbya sp. | reverse complement strand
TTTGGGCTAATTGCCGCTAGCTGGGTGCTGCTAAAAATAATTTGGGTGACTGTATTAGTGGCGATTCCACTGTTGGCCTGGATGGGGTTTTTCTTGTTAATTTACCCGTCCCTCATGCAGGCAGAACCAGCCGCTCAGAATCTTTCCGATTCTGGCTCTGTCTAGGGTTCTAGAATTATTGCGGTGGGCAGAAATCTCCGGAGAGCGATCGCTTACGGGCGAAAGGAGTTCCTGGACACTCTATTTCTGTCATCAGCATCTATGCACCTCGCGAAACGGATTGCGGTTATTCTGACGAGTTCTGGGCTGGCGATCGCCCCTCTCCTCCTCCAATCACCTCCAGCCCAAGCGGAGCCAGCGAACCAGCCAGCAGGACTGTCTGGCAGCTACCTCGGGGTCACATTAGACGGCGACAACCTAGACGAGAGCTTTCGCACCTTGGTCAGAACGGGCAACTCTGCCGTTTGGTTGGTAGATCAAGTGATCAGCCGACCTAGAACCCCGTCTACTCCCGGCAGCGGCAATACGGCTGACATCCCGCCTACCCATTTGCAAGGGCGACTTGATTTACCCAATTCTCAAATATCGGTGCGCGGTACGGTAGTCGTGGGAGAGCAGGTAGAATCTGTGACGCCCGTGTTGTCCTATGACCTGCCTGTGGGTGCCAATACGAATGTCTATGCGGGTGCAGGGTATGCCATTGTGCAACCAGGCCAACCGACGCCCGTAGGTAGCCGCGACGGCGTGGTGTTGACTACAGGGATTGAAACGTCGATTAACCGCCGGGTGATTGTGTATGGCGATCTGCGCTATCAGCCCAATACGATGGTGGGCAGCGATGCGGTGCAGTGGCAAGTGGGGATTGGGCACCGCTTTTAAGCTCAATCCAAATGCGGGTTTTCGCAGCGCAGATTGGCAAGATCAAGTCCTAACTATTCCACATGAATTTGCCTTGGCAGGGACAAAAGTTTTGTTACGCAAGGAAAGTCAACGCTTAGTCATTGAACTCCTTTCCCCCAGTTCTCTGCTTTCTCTCCTAACTACGCTGCAAGACATTACAGACAATTTTCCTGACATAGATGATCCCATGCTCAAAAACAGCACAGGTCAAAATCCATCAACAAAATGAAAGGGCGATCGCACTGAAAAGGCGATCGCCTCTACAAAGGGATGACCATTGCTGGCATCACCGGGTTGATGGAAGGAACGATCTACTACGCTGAAAACCCTTGGGGCTGTGGAGGAATAGTTTGGGTGCGATCGCCGCAACAGTACCGAACCAGTTATCGAGTCGTACTGATAAAAATAGTGGCTTACCGCAGAGATTTAGTTAATCTAGGAGAAAATCAATTTAGCCTCTGGTATCCTCGTTAGCTTATGCAATCGCTGATCACTGCTGTTTTTGCTGCTCTGTCTTCCACCTGTAGCGGCTGGATCTTTTGGAATCTTTTCCTGGCCTTCATTCCCCTCGTCTTGAGTTTTGTTAGGACTTACGCATTGACAAGAATGCTTAAGTGTGGTGAGTTTAGGTGAGACCCCTCGGGAGTATCCGATTGTGAGAGAACGGTCAAAGCCATCAACTGCCCAGTGTAATTGCCATCTTTACACCTTGGTCTCTCTTGGCAGAACCCAAATATGTCAGCTGTGT
>JAYUYI010000338.1:0-4438 GCA_043752545.1 Thermoleptolyngbya sp. | reverse complement strand
TACTGAGCAGACGAGTTAGCGCCGCAATTCCTCGCTCTTGCCACTCTGGACGGAACCCGCCCAATACCCCAATGGTGAGCAAAGCCAGACGATTGTTTGAGTCAAGCTGCACTACCCGCTCGTAGGCCGCTAGCGCATCGGCATCGCGTCCGGCACGGCGGTAGGAAATTGCCAAACCCAACTGGGCTTCTAACAATTGGGGACTGGCCCGCACAATCCTCTCAAAAGCCGCGATCGCCTGAGGCACCTGCCCCTGGTTCAAGAGCGTATAGGCTTGACGCACCGAACCAGTCACAGCCTGTGACAGCGCTGGCGTAGCGGCTAAGCTGACTAGACCCATCGCCGAACCCGTCAACAGCCCTAACGCTAACAAGCCGCTAATTTCTTTTCGCCACATATTCATCGGCTGATGGCCTCCACAACCCAATTCGTGTTTGCAAAATATCCTGCGAGATTACGATTCTCACTGCTTTATGGTGGTTCCAATCACCGTCCAGAAGCCTTTGGAAAGAGTGCTCCTGGATGAGACGCTATAGCGCCCCGCGTGGACTGACGTCAAAATCAGCCCGAACTCGAATCCCTGCTACCGATTCTGAGAACTCGTTGAGCTGCTGGAAGGAGAAACCCATCCGCAGATTGCGTTGCAGTTGAAGGTCGTAGAATACTTCCAAAACATCGGGCATTTCAGTGCCTGCTTGAACCCGGAGGCGATCGTTAGACAGATTGCGGCCATACCCCACACCAAGGCGATCGCCCGGTGTAAACAAATCTAGGAAGTTGACGCCCACACTGTAGGTATCACCCTTGAGATCTAGATCCTGATTGGTATATTGACCGTAGCGGGCAAAAAGACCCATGTTGAGGTCGGGAATAAACAATTCGGCGTTAACCCCATAGGCATCTTCCCTATCCCCGTCTTCTACCCCAAAGCCACCCTCTTGCCGAGCCACACTAAATGCCTCTTGGAAGCCACTGCGCTGCCCCCCATCAATCGAACTGGTATAGGTACCACGCAGAATGAAATTTCCAGTCCGGAACCCAATTTCACCCGCAAAACCATCGAGCGCAAAGTCAGTAATACTGCGGTCAGACGAAAACGCGGCTGCCTTAACCTCCAAGTTGTCGCTGAGCGACCAGTTCAGCAACGCTCCAGGACGAGACCCAATCGCCGCCGCTGCCAAAGCAGGGTTAGTCTGAAACACGGGGTTGAGGAAGTGTGTCAGCGAATCTTTGGCAAAACTATTGCGGTCAAAGTAAGACGTTAAATCAAGCTGACCGACTAAAAGCCGGAGATTCGGCAAATCGTCTAGTGAAGCCGCCAGATACAGTTCGTTGAGGTTGACGCCCTCGTTGTCAGTAGAGGTAATAGCCGGTCCACTGGAAAAATCCAAGATGCCCCCGACTAGCACATTGGGAGAGAAGGGGTAAATCGCAGCCACCCGTGCCCGACCGGAGAAATCATCGCCCTGATAAATAAACCCACCCTGCAACTGAATCGAGGGGCTAGTAATAGGAGCACGACGCGCCAGTGATTCTTGACCGGGTGTCCCTAACAGTGCAGCAGGCGCAGTCATTGGGTTACCGGGATAGGGGTAAGTGGGTGCAGTAGGCGTCAGTTGATTGGCTGCACCAGGCGTGACATAAATCGGTTGTTGTGCCTGTTGAAACTGAAGGGGTGCCAGCACTGGGGTGCCCTGATTCCCGGTGGGATAATAGCCTCCCGGAAACGTTGGAACGGCTTGCCCTTGAAGCGGGGGCGGTGGCAGGGTGGTGGCTCGATTACCCGTCGGCACAGAGGGAACTGCTAATGGCGGGGAACCTTGATATCCCGTAGGAGCTTGCCCGTAGGGAGCTTGCCCATAAGGAGCTTGCCCATAAGGAGCTTGCCCGTAGGGAGCAGTCACATAAGGATTTTGACTTTGCCCATAGACTACCTGGCCATACGCACCTGGCATCGGTTGACCGTAGGGAGCAGCTACATAAGGATTTTGACTTTGCCCATAGGGTTGACCGTAGGCTATTGGAGCTTGCCCATATGGAGGAGAAGCTTGCCCATAGGCAGGTTGACTATAGGCAGGTTGACTATACTGTGCCGCTACATAAGGATTCTGCATCATTGCAGGATTAAAAGCCGCACTACCGCTTGAGGAAAATCCAGGCTGGGCGTAGGGGTTATATCCTGAGTTCATCGCCATTGGGCTACTGATACCCCCCATCGGCGCGATCGCCTGGGCTGGAGCCTGGTAGCTAAATGTAGAAGCAGGGTTAGAGCCTGAAACCGGGACGGCAACGGGAACAGGCATCATCATGACGTAACTGCCCGTTGCCGAGTTAAATACAGGTACTGCCCCATTGGGGATGAAACTTTGAGCCGTGGGCTGACCTAGCAGGGCCACACTCATCAGTGGAACAGGCGGCGCATAGGGCAGGGTTGGCGCTACTGCATAGGGAGTCGGCGGGGAGTAGATAAACGAGGTGGATGGGCTATGACTTGGAGCTACCGCTACCGGAGCCACCACCACAGAGTTGGCTTCCAGCAAAAAGACCGCAGACGCTGGGGAGCTAACGGTTAGGGCACTCGAAGAGAGTTGGGACGCGCTATTGAGAGTTGACTCAGATGGGCTAGCCGCCGCGATCGCCGGACTAGCCGCTAATGCGTTAGTTGGAACTGACAAAGACGCCGAAAGCAGAGGTGCTGACGATTCTAGGGCTGGCGGTTCTGAGGCAGGGCGGTCATCCGCAGCCGCTGGTGCATCTGCCAGCGAAGGGGGCTGAAGGCTAACCTGTAACGGTTGAGCCGCTGGCGTGGTCGAGGCGATCGCCTCCCCTAAAGCGGGCACAGGGTGATTGGCTAACGCGTTTGACTCGGACTGCTCGTGGGAAAGGGGCGCGATCGCCGATTCCGGAACAGCGTTCAAATCAATGAAATGAGAAGAAGATGAAACTGGGTCTGGAACATCTGCTAAGGCAGAGCTAATCGGGGCATTGGTGATCGCTAAACTCAAACCTAGCCAAACGACGATTGAACCAGACGAAGTAGAGAAACTTGAAGACGAGAGACTTTTAAGCAAACCGGGTAATATCGCAACCATTGACCATTTCCACGTCTTTGTGCAGGTTTTCTTTGAGCAGGGGGGCATCCTGCAATCAGTCAGAGCAGGTGGAACCTTTGCTCTTATCCCTGAGCGATCGCCCAACTTATGTTTAGTCTTAATCATTGAGATCGTCAACCAAGTAACGCATCTAAGTAGGGTCTTATCCGCTCTAATCTACAACCTGGCTTCAGAGTGATCCGGCTACATTGATTAGTTCATTGAGTATTTATATATGTGTTTATATTTGGCTTAGTTCGTCGAGAATTCAGATAAGCATTCAGTTGCTTTTGTTAGTTACTTTATAGTCAGCATTCCCCTCAATTACCTTATCTATGTTGCCCCACCGCACGTCCTCCATGATGTTCTCTCTCAAATTACTCAGCCGACTGCACCACCTCAAAGCATCTCTGTTATTGCTGCCCTTGATTATTTCCACCCTTACCCTTAGCGGCTGTAGCCTGACCACTAGTTGGTTTAATACGGGTTTTTCTCCAGCCCCCCTAAATTTAAATCTTCAACAAATACAGGTAACGTCTAAGCCCGGCAGCTACACCATAACAGGTGACACCTCTCTCCCCGAAGGAAGTAAAGTCACGATTTCAGCTGTACGATATCTCAATGGCGGCGTAGAACTCGTAACAGATTCCAGCTCCGACGTTCCCTACGCCATCTTGGATCGACAATTAGCAGTAGTGACTCAAGGGACTTGGCAAACTACTTTAAATATTTGGCAAACTGCCTCTGATGGCCGCTATCAAGAACCTTGGCAACTCAGTCAAACAGAGGCTGGAGTGATTTTTGAGCCAGATCCCAACATTACCTTTATGGCAACCTTTGACCCAGTCAATCAGCCGGAGGGGTTTAAAGTTCAAGTGGAAGGGCAAGACGAAGCCCTGCAAGCAGCCCTAGCCCGATTTACCACAGATGGCGAACTCTACTTGCAATCGAGTAAAACGCTGAGCGTTGCCTTGCCAACGGGCAAGACATCTGCACCTGCCAAGTCTCGCTTCGACGACGCCGTTCGACAAAGTAAGCGGTCAAACGCCAGCAATTCGTCTGGCTCCCCCGTCAATAGATCTCCCCGTTCACGAGACAATAACAAACAGCCTGCTAGCTGGAGCAACACCAATGCTCCACTTTCGTCAGAAGAATTTATGCGTTAACAGCCCCATTGCTTCTACTTTTTTATGCGGAAAAATCCAGAGGACTCGCAGCACAGATGGGTCTGCCCACTGGGGCTATTGACTCGGCAACTATAGAGAATGCAATTTCCCCTCACCCTTTTCATGTATGCCGAAGGCTTTAAGCCCTCTCCCAGAGCGGGAGAGGGACTTCGATCCGGC
>JAYUYI010000337.1:0-10560 GCA_043752545.1 Thermoleptolyngbya sp. | reverse complement strand
GGGGTTTGAACCGGGTTGGGGCAATACGGTGGCTCGAACTCGCGAAACCCTGGAACTGCTAAACCGCCTGATTGATGATCCTGAACCTGCCATTTTGGCCGCCTTTGTTGCCCGCGTTCCTGCCGTCTTTCGAGTCGTGCTAATTTCCATACATGGCTGGGTCGGTCAAGAAAGCGTATTGGGACGCCCAGAAACCCGGAGTCAAGTTGCCTATGTGTTGGAACAAGCGCGGAGTCTAGAAAACCAACTCTGCGCAGAGATTCAGCAGTCGGGTCTAGACCTGCTGGGCATCCATCCTCAAGTGATCATTCTGACGCGCCTGATTCCCAACTGTACGGGAACGCAGTGTGATCTGCGCTGGGAGAAACTGGACGGCACAGACCATGCCTGGATTCTACGCGTACCGTTCCAAGACTTTAATCCAGTCGTGACGCAGAACTGGATTTCTAAGTTTGAGATTTGGCCCTATCTGGAAAGCTTTGCGGTGGATGCAGAAAGGGAACTGCTGGTGAAATTGGGCGCAAGACCTAATTTAATCATTGGCAACTACAGTGATGGCAACCTAGTCGCTTCGTTGCTATCGCGACGGCTAAATGCCATCCAGTGCAACATTGCGCATTCGTTGGAAAAGCCGAAATACTTATTCAGCAACTTGAACTGGCAAGATTTAGAGGCGCAATATCACTTTTCCGCCCAGTTTACGGCTGATTTGATCAGCATGAATGCCGCTGATTTTATCATCACATCGTCCTACCAAGAAATCATGGGCACACCGGAAAGCATCGGGCAGTATGAGTCTTATAAGTGCTTTACGATGCCCAATCTCTACCATGTGACTGACGGCATTGACTTATTTAGCCCCAAGTTCAACCGCGTGCCGCCCGGTGTGGATGAAACTCTATTTTTCTCGTCTAACCAGATTCAGCAACAGGCGGCTGAAGGGCAAGATCGAGCAGAGCCAAATCGGGCAGAGCCAGATATAGAAGAGCGTACCCGTGTTCAATCGCTGCTGTTTGAGCAGGAAAATGCGCACATTTTAGGCCATTTAGATCAGCCCGAAAAACGCCCAATCCTGGCCGTTGCACCCATTAATCCCATTAAGAATCTGACCGGGCTGGTGGAGTGTTTTGGCCGTAGCCCAGAATTGCAGGCACACTGCAACTTGATTCTTTTAACTAATGCATTGGATGTGGCAGATAGCATGAACTCCGACGAAGCCAGGGAGATTGCCAAACTGCATGCCCTAATTGACCAATATGGCCTGCACGGGCACATTCGCTGGCTGGGTGTGCGGCTGCCCACTCGCGATTTGGGAGCAGCCTATCGGGCGATCGCCGAGCGCCAGGGAATTTTTGTTCAATTTGCCCAATTTGAAGCATTCGGACGCACCATCCTCGAAGCGATGATTTCGGGATTACCCACCTTTGCCACTCAGTTTGGGGGGTGCCTAGAAATTATCCAGGACGGCATCAACGGCTTTCATATTAACCCTACGGATTTGGACGGTACCGCTGAAAAAATCCTCCACTTTCTGAACCAGTGTCAGACCCATCCTGCCTGCTGGCACGAAATTTCTGAGCACGCCATCCAACACATTCAAGAGCAATATAACTGGCCAGTTCATACCCGACAAGTCTTAGTGCTCACAAAGATTTATAGTTTCTGGAACTACATGGATTCGGATAGCCGGAACGCCCTCAAAGAGTACTTAGAAGCCCTGTTCTATCTCCTCTACAAACCCAGAGCCGAGCAAATTTTAGCAGAACATATGCAGCGGTGATCTGACGCGTCCTTACTCCCCATTCCTCACTTCAATGAACACGCCACACTCCCATAATTTAATCTACACAGACTGGACGCTGATCGAACCCCAGTTTGATCCAGAGCTGCTGCACTCCAGAGAAACTATATTTACGATTGGCAACGGCTATTTAGGAACACGGGGCAGCTTTGAGGAGGGCTACCCTCATGCTGCCCCAGCCACTTTAGTGCATGGCGTCTATGACGATGTCCCCGTGGTGTATACGGAGCTGGCCAATTGTCCTGACTGGCTGTCATTGGTTGTGATCGTCAACGGCGAGCGGTTTCGGCTCGATCGCGGCGAAATTCTCCACTACGAACGGCAGCTTGACTTACGTCACGGCATCCTCAGTCGATCGGTGCGATGGCGTAGCCCCATTGGCCATACGCTAGATTTACGGTTTGAACGCTTTGCCAGCGTGGCCGATCCGCATGTGTTGGGGCTGCGCTGCCAGATCACGCCAATCGATTTTGAGGGCGCGTTGACACAGCCTTTTCCTTGGGAAATCGAAGTGCAATCTAGCATCAATGGCTATCCCCAAAATCAAGGGTTCGACCACTGGGAACGGCTCGATCAGGGCAAGACCGGTCAGGATCCTGTGCCGGGGATTTGGCTTCAGCTTCGCACCCGCAGTTCTCGTATCGAGCTGGCCATGGCGACCAAACTGTCTGTAAGTCCTTTGCCAGCAGGCGTCTTCGAGGGCAACCGCTATGCCAGCGCCCCCGGCATTGATGCCTCATTGCAGGTGACCAATACTCCCGGCTATCCCACCTTGACGGCTACCCTGCTGGCGACAGCGGGGCAGACCATCTGCGTGGAAAAAGTTGTGACGGTGTTCACCTCCCAGGAGACGGAGCTACCCGTGCAGGCAGCTCAGGCCAAACTAGCTGACTTACCAGCCTATGCGGTGCTGTTTGACGCCCATCAACAGGCATGGAATGGCGTTTGGCAGTACAGCGATATCGAAATTGGGGGGCATAGCAAAGCGCAGCTGGCAGTGCGCTACAACCTGTTTCAGCTCTTGATCGGTGCCTCCCCCCACAATGCACAGGTCAGCGTTCCGGCCAAAACGCTATCGGGGTTGGGCTACCGGGGTCATGTGTTCTGGGACACAGAGATTTTTATCTTGCCCTTTTTTACCTTGACGCAACCTGCGATCGCCCGCAATTTGCTGACCTACCGCTATTGCACCCTGAATGGAGCTAGGCGCAAAGCCAAGCATGGTGGCTATAAAGGAGCCATGTTTGCCTGGGAAAGCGCGGCGACTGGCGATGAGGTGACGCCCCGCTGGTCGATGCCGAACGATCCCTATGCGGAAGATGTGCGAATCTGGTGCCGCGATCGCGAAATTCACATTAGTGCCGACATTGCCTATGCCGTTTGGCAATACTGGCAGGCCACCGGCGACGACATCTGGCTGCGCGACTATGGAGCCGAAATTATTCTGGACACGGCAATCTTTTGGATGAGTCGGATGGAGTGGAATGCGCGACAAGAACGCTATGAATTGTGCGGCGTGATTGGAGCCGATGAATACCACGAGCAGGTGAATAACAATACATTTACCAATCGGATGGTGCAGTGGCATCTAGAAAAGGCGGTTGCCGTCTATGAATGGTTACAGCGCCAGTTTCCCGATCGCGCGGCTGAGCTGGCACAACGGCTGCAATTGACGCCAGAGCGCCAGATCCGCTGGCAGGCCATGATTGCGCAGATCTACATCCCGTACGATGCAGAAACAGGGTTGATTGAGCAGTTTGAGGGTTTTTTCCAGCTCAAAGATATTGACCTCAGCGCGTATGAACCGCGCACGCAATCGATTCAGGCGGTTCTGGGCATTGACGAAACCAATCAGCGGCAGGTGCTCAAGCAGCCCGACGTGCTGATGCTGCTCTACTTGATGCGCGGCACCCAAGAATTTCCCTATCGCTATGACGTGCTGCAAACGAACTGGAACTACTACGCTCCTCGCACAGATATCACCTACGGCTCGTCCCTCGGGCCTGCCATTCACGCCATCCTCGCCGCCGACCTCGGGGCAGCAGATCCCTATGATCAATTTATGCAGGCCGCCCTGGTTGATCTGGAAGATACTCGCGGCAACACGGGCGACGGGATTCATGCGGCGTCAGCCGGCGGGGTTTGGCAGGCTGTCGTGTTTGGCTTTGGCGGCATTCAGCTGAAGGAAACGGGTCCAGTGGCAACGCCTCATCTGCCGCCCAGTTGGACTCGGCTCAAATTCAAACTCCACTGGCACGGCACCTGGCACAGCTTCGACCTATCACCGTCAGGGGCTCAATCGCCTGACGGGCAATCACTTGACATCCAGGGTTTCATCTTTGATTTGGATGGGGTGTTAACCGATACGGCTGAGCTGCATTACCGGGCATGGCAACGACTGGCAGACGAAGAGAAACTGCCCTTCGGCAGGCAGGCCAACGAGGCGCTGCGGGGCGTATCTCGCCGAGAATCGCTGCTGCTAATCGTGGGCAAGCAGCCATACTCGGAAGCCGCTTTTCAGGAGATGATGGATCGCAAAAACCGCTACTATGTCGCCTCGATTCAAACCATCACCCCCCAAGATGTGTTGCCGGGAGTGCTTCAACTATTAGACGAACTCAGGCAGGCGGGCATTAAAATCGCGATCGGCTCTGCTAGCAAAAATGCCCGCACGGTGATCGAAAAACTAGGAATTGCCGATCGCGTGGATGCGATCGCCGATGGCAACAGCGTTGAGCATCCTAAGCCAGCTCCTGATCTGTTTCTCCATGCCGCTGCTCAGTTAGGACTTGACCCCGCCCACTGTGTGGTGATTGAAGATGCCCCCGCTGGCATTGCCGCCGCGATCGCCGCCGGGATGTGGGCGATCGGACTCAACTTTAGTGTTGACATCGCATCTTCTGCGGAGAATCGTTTTGCAGCGGCTCATGTTGTTCTACCAAGCCTCAAGGGCGTTCATCTCAGCGATCTACAAACCAAATTAAGCAACAGCCCAGAGACAAGTCGCGAGAACCAAGTTAAAAGATAAGTTTTGGACAATCTGCTGAAAACTTCTACGAATCTAATCTAGAAAATGAAACTCATCCCAGTCGAATTAATATTCGGACGATGGTAAAAGCAGCACAAATCAAAATTGCGATCGCCGACACTGACTCTGGCAGACCTACAGACGTGAGAAATCGCATGTTTGATCCACTACTTACCACCAAAGCCGTGGGCAAAGGAATAGGATTGGGATTGGCGATCGCCCGTCAAATGATTGAAAAAACATCAGGGCAGCATCGCCGTCTATACTGAATCAGGTAACGGTACAGAATTTGTCATTCAAATTTTGATCCAACCGGGTAAACGCATCTGACGATCTGAGCAAGCGCGACCATGCGAACTCTCACCCTGCCCTCTGGACAATCTATTCCCATCCTCGGTATGGGCACCTGGCAAATGGGCGAAAACCCTAAGCATCGCCAACGTGAAATTGATGCCCTGCGGCGTGGATTCGAGTTAGGACTTTCGCTGATTGACACAGCCGAAATGTATGGAGAAGGCGGCGCAGAGGAGGTGATTGGGCAAGCCTTGCTCTCAGGGAAAGCGGATGGCAGCCGACGTTCAGACCTGTTTCTAGTCAGCAAAGTCTATCCCCACAACGCCTCCAAACGAGGGGCGATCGCGGCCTGTGAACGCAGCTTAAAGCGGTTAAATACAGATTATCTTGACCTCTACTTGCTGCACTGGCGCAGTTCAATTCTCTTGGCAGAGACGCTGGACGCCTTTCAAACTCTGCAGCAAACTGGCAAAATTCGCAGCTACGGCGTCAGCAATTTTGCGGTTAAAGATATGGAAGCCGCCATTCACCAGCCGGGTGGCTCTGCCATCACAACCAACCAAGTGCTCTACAACTTAATGCGGCGCGGAATTGAGTGGGACTTACTGCCCTGGTGTCGGCAACACCAGATGCCGATCATGGCATATTCCCCCATTGAACAAGGGCGGTTGCTAACTCACCCAATCCTCAAGGCCATGGCTCAATCGCGCAGCGTGACGACAGCTCAAGTCGCGATCGCCTGGTTGTTGCATCAAGACCATGTCATTGTGATTCCCAAATCTAGTCGGATTGACCATGTAGAGCAGAATCGCGCTGCCCTCGATCTGCAATTGAGTGGGGATGAGTTAAATAGGCTCAATGCTGCGTTCTCACCCCCCACTCAGCCAACACCGCTAGAGATGCTGTAGCGACTATTTAATCCACGATTCTAAGCAAAATAGCTAGTCACAGGTAATGTTCCAGCACTCGCATGGGCAGGGATCACGCTCATCTTAGTCAGGTCAATCACCAGATCGCGGTTGCCGTCGAAGCCCCTAACCGTGTCGTTGACCGCCAGATAGGTACGCTTTTGCCACGTCAGGAAAACGGCCTCGTTGGTAGCTAGAGCCTGTTTCCCCGCAGCTTGCCGATTCTTATCTGCATAAGCAGTCACGATCGCCGCCTTCAATGTAGAACCCACCACTGCCCCAGCGTGGAATAAAGCCGTCGGTAGATTTGCTGTCGCCAGGTTGAGGTCATAGTCGAGCTGAATGCGATCGCCTTGGCCAGCATTGAAATCAGTGATTTGATCGGGTGCACTTAGGCGAGACGTCGCAAACGCCGTTTGCTTAGAGCTACCTTGATAGGCAAATCGATCGGCTCCTGCGCCGCCCGTCAGCACATCAGCAGCCAAGCCCCCCGTCAGCCAATCCTTACTCGCTAAGGCCGAGATCGTGTCACGACCCGTAGTCCCCGACAGCGAATCATTCCCTGCCGTTCCCAAAATCACTCCAGATGTAGGCGGTGGAGTCACGCTGCCAGTAAACTCAAACGCGCCCACATCCACGCCATTGAGCCGCTGCACACCCAACTGATCCGTGGTAGGTGCGCCTATGCTAACGCCTGTATTAATCGCCGGACTGTTGGCCAGCAGCGGATGAAACGGTAAAAAACTAGAGCCGTTGGTTTGCAAGGCACCGAGGCGCGGATCGGCAATTTGAATCCCGCCCGTTGCCAAATTGTCGTTAAACCGATTGAACTGATTGCTCAGAAACCCCGGAAACTGAATATTACCGCCGCCATTAGTCAGTTCACGGCTGGTCTGCTGGCGAATCTTCCAGTCGTTGCCACCGTTGGCTGCCGAGTTGTTAAAGAAAATGCTGTTGCGCACCGTCACCGGATCATTGCCAGCATGGATGCCGCCGCCCACCCAACCCGCAGAATTAAAGGCGATTGTGCTGTTGGTAATGGTGGCTGGCCCCAGCAGTGCCATGCCGCCGCCCAGTTTGTCGTAGCTCGTCCCCGTAGCGCGGTTGGCCGAGAAGGTGCTATTCACAATTGTGGTCGGTGCTTTCATCATCCACAGCCCGCCACCCTGGTTAGTTGCAGAGTTGTTGACGAACGCAGAGTTTTGAATCACCAATCCCCGGTTCAATTCATTACTGATCACCACCAAACCGCCCCCATTGCCAGCATTACCACCGGGCAACGGATTGACCTGATTATCTTTGAACAAACTGCCGCTGATCAAAATATTGTCTTGCTTGCCCGTGTAAAGGTAGGCAGCACCACCTTCAGCCAGCCCTTTGTTGCCCTCAAATCGAGTCCCTGTAATTCGAATAGTGCCCGACGGTTCATTCGTAGAACTGGCGCGATCGGTATAGATTGCGCCACCAAAGCCGCGCAAGGAGGCATTTGGTTTACCCTGATCAAAAGTAGCGCTAGTGGTATCGTTGTTAACGAACTGGCTATTCTCAATGGTCAGCTTGCCGTTGAGGCTGTTAATTGCGCCACCGTTAATGCCGCGATTACCTGTAAACATGCTGTTGCGCACGGTGAGATTACGAGGTCCCCAGAAGGCGATCGCCCCCGCGCCCCGCTCGTCATTCCCTGCGAGTGCCCGGTTGTTGCCAAAGACGCTGCGATCGACCGTGACAGCCCCTTCAAAGGCACTAAAGATGGCACCGCCGCCTTTATCGGCCACATTGTTGCGGAAACTCACGCCGTCAATGTTCAGCACAGCCCGATGGGTTGTGGAAATCGCACCGCCGCGATCGTTAGTATAGCCATTGACCAGCGCCAGGTTTTTTACCGTAACGGTGGTCGGGACGTCTTGATTAGAATTAACCAGCAGAATCCGACTGCGGTTGTTGCCACTAACGATCAGGTTGGCCGCGCCTGTACCGTCAATCGTAATATTTTTGCCAGCATTAATCGTTAGGCCGCTAGCTAGGGTAATGGCTTTATTGGCCAAACTAGCCGCAAATCGAATTGTGCTACCCGCCGTAGCAGTGGCGATCGCCCAGCGCAATGAGCCAGTCCCACTATCTGCCACATTTGTCACCGTCAGCGTGGTTGCTCCGGCCTTTGCTACTGTTTTGATCTGGGTTTGAGACATACCTCTCCTAGATAGGGTGTCGATGGATGGCATACCTGGCACGGCCAAACCGTTAATCTAGGCAAAACTCAGACTTCTGGCAGAGGCATCGCTGGGTTCTAAAAATCTGCTCAGCTCAGTAAACACTCTATCCTTCAGGTAAGGATGGCGACAATCAGGAATATGCTTATACTGAGAAAATTGGGATGAATTATTCTGTGTAATTCAACCCATGCAGGTTACGAAAAGTTGCTGGCTGTAGTGAAGCGATCACAGCTTATTCTTTTTGTAGTGGCACTGCTGCAAAATATTCTTGTATGAACAGAACGATCGCGATCGCCAATGCGTTTGTAAAGAAATATTAGAGTGGTTTTGGGCGACCATAGTGCAGAAACCTTCCGTCCTCTGTGGGCGATCGTGGCGACCTGGCAGTGCTATTTCTACGTCACGGATGGGTGGTTAGTCTACCTAGGCTTGATTCCAGAGGGAGACCAGATTGTCAGCAAAACTTACATGACGCGAGTGGAGGGTGAGAACACCCGGTTACGGCATTACCTAGCGCCTCTACATCATGCTTGTGATTCAAATTTGCCTTTTCGCTTTAGGGTCGTTGCTTGGTCGTCGGAACACTTCACCCAAACAGGCGACTCATAGAACTCTTTCTGCTGCTCTAACTGGAAGCCGCCGAACAACACATCTAGCCACACCTCTATCAACGGTATCTCTAGGCCACGACTGAGTTCGGCGATCGAAACCGGAAGAAGGGCGATTTGTAGCCACTCGTAGATCGCTGCCGTCCAACCAGCTACACCTTCTGAATGGGCGATCGCCAAAACAGCCTGTTTCTGCATTGCTTCGTTTTCTGCTTCTAGCTGGTCAACCATTGCCAGCACTGCCGCTTTGTCGACTGGTGCCGCGATTGATCCTTCCGCTTTACCGATCGATTTTGTTCTTGGCTGCTGCGGTCGGACTGGCTCCATCAAATCACTCAAATCCACTGTCATTGTCTGCCGTACCAGATCGGCAAAAAAGCCTTGCTCAACGATCGGATCACGGCATGACTCTTCCCATTACGTCATCAGCACCTCAGTTCGCGCAGCACACAGTTCAGCAATCTCAAGCAAGGCATCTCCAGTAAACCCTAACTGTTCGGCTTCTGTCAGTTGCGTCGCTGTCGCTTCCACTCCATCCAGCAGTTGCACTACGTCGATTGCCTCCGGCATTTGCTGCGCCTGTCGCAACCGATTCCACAACTCCAATTCCAATTGCGTTACTATCACCCGCAACCTCCCGTTTCACCAAATCGAAGATGCTCCGTGTGATACGAACACGGGCGAATTGGACACTGCGCGATCGCGATCGGTATGTGAAGCAAGTGCAACGGCAACAACGGCAGAAACCGGATGTAGATCCAATCAGCCCCCCACCCTTGCCGCCTGCTCTAACGACTCAAGTAGATGTTGCCTCCGGTTCGACTGCACCTGTAAACCCTGACTGTGTAATGCCTGCTCCGGGGAGATGCCTGTGCATGAGGGAAACTGGCAGCGGCAGAGCCTTTATGTGCGATCGCCATACCTTTGCTTGTTGAAGTTGTTATTTTGAGTGGTGTTAGGTTTTCAGGGGCGATGGCTGGAGGGCAAGTGAGAGTAGAGGGAAGTCAAGATTGCCCGTTCCGCTCTGAGTGGATCTTGATCACTTGATGGACGGTGTGTTTGCCCCGGTGGAAGTAATTGTGGCGATTCGGGTCAATCTGGTGTTTTTGGTGGTGGTTGAGAATCTCAGCCTGCCTGGTTCCCGTTACCTCTTCCTGCTTCCTATTTCTTCCCCCGATCGCGGCTACAATGGCCTCCTGGCTCTTTACAAATGCCTTCAGCGTATTAATACCGATCGCCCATTTCTCGGTGTGCTTGCGCCCAGGCGCATCGTTATAGTGCATGATTGCATCGATCGCCTGATTGATTCGTTCAGTAGTTTCAGTGGCCGCCGCCCTAGTTTGGGGTGGGCGTGTTTCCCGTTCAGGAGCGTCAGCCGATTCACCTAGCTGGGTTGCTCTGATTGCGATCGCTGGAACTGCTTTAGGTCGAGTGGTTTTGTCTGTCAGTGCAGATGGCGCTACTGCGAGTGCCATCTGCATTTCCACGAATTTTTCCATTGTGTCAATCAGGCGATCGATTTTACTTTCCGTTGAAGGCGTGATCGTCTGTGGAGTGGTCGTTGCTGAAGCTTCACTTGGCGTGGGTTTTGTCTGGGTTGCCTCTGATGTCTGCACGTGAGGTAGGTAGATAGGATTTTGTTGTTGGTCGAACCAGTTCAGGAAGGCATGAAAGCGGTCTTGTTGGAGAGTCTCTGCTGATTTGAACG
>JAYUYI010000336.1:0-4446 GCA_043752545.1 Thermoleptolyngbya sp. | reverse complement strand
GTGAGTTGGTATTAAGGTGAGCCATGGTATTGTTCTCCTAAGCTTTTGTGCTTTTAGGCAATGCGTCTCGCTTCCACCGTTTTGGGCAGTTTCATCGGATCTTCTAAGTTGGCGATCGCCAGTTCCCATCCGTTGACGAGGGTAAAGATTTTTTCACTCTCCACCTCGACTTCTTTCACCACCTCTTCTTCCAGATCTTTTTTCGCGACATAGACCACTAGGTGTCCAGCAGAATTCCGGCGGAGCATGACTTTCATTTGATTTCCTTCAATTTCCTCAGCAAGTTCAAGTTCTTTTTTGCGGCAACCGACAATATGACCGGTGGTCATAAAATGTACGGCGTAAATGTAGGAGCTTTGCAAAAAAGTGCCAATGCTGATTACATAGCCCACGTCGTCTTTCTTGGCTAAGGTTGCGCCAATATCTTTCCCTGGAAAGGTGCCGTCATTGCGAATCAGTTTGCGCGATCGCACTTTCTGACCAATGTCAAAATAAGGAGGGGAATCAATTTCAATTTCATCCGTTTGCATGGGCGTATGACCTCGCTTGGGGAACTAAACTCAACAGTTCTTCAACGGTAAGGCTGCGTTTCACTGCTACCGCTTGGTGCCGTACGGCTTCTAGTACCGCTTGAATTTCCTCAGAATTGAGGCTGATACCCTGCTGTTGCAGTACGCTTAGAACTAAATGTCGGCCTGAATGTTTACCGACCACAAAGCGGCGCTCCCAGCCGACATCCTCTGGGGCAAAGGGTTCGTAGGTAACGGGGTTTTGCAAAATGCCTTTGCGCATGAATGCCGGATTCATGCGCAAAGGCATTCTCACCCACGATTGCTTTCCAGGGAGGAACTGGACAATTAGACGCTCTAGCCACTAATCGCGAGAGTTCTAACAGGCGTTTCGTTTCAATCCCTGTTTGGATGCTATAAATTCGCTTTAATCCCATCACAACTTCTTCTAGTGCAGCGTTGCCGGCTCGTTCACCCAATCCATTCACAGTCGTATTCACCGATGATGCTCCGGCTTGTAGCCCAGCTAGCGCATTTGCAGTGGCCAATCCTAGATCATTATGCGTGTGCATTTCGACGGGAATCGTCAGATGGGTGACCAGTTGACGCACTTTGTTGTACGTGGTGAATGGGTCTAGAATACCGACGGTGTCACAGAACCAAAACCGAAACGCACCCCACTCTTGGGCAAACGCCGCCACATCGAGCAGAAAAGCTGCATCGGCTCTAGAGGAATCTTCACCGCCGACCGATACCGCTAACCCTCGATCGACGGCAAAGCTGATGACGTCTTGCAGCCGATCGAGCATGACCCGCCACTGCCCATGAAATTTTGCGGCAATTTGCCGCTCTGACACTGGAACCGAAATGTGAACCCGCTGTAAGCCGCAGTCCAATGATGCCTGAATATCAGCCGATTGGCGCGGTTCCAGCCCAGCAGTTTTGCCTTTAATCCTAGGTTGGCGATCGCCTGAATCGATTCGGCTTCTTCTTGCCCCATGGCCGGGATGCCGACTTCCAGTTCCTGCACCCCAATTGAGTCCAGGAAGGTGGCGATCGCTACTTTCTCCTCAATGGTGAACGCGATCCCGGCGGCCTGTTCACCATCGCGTAATGTAGTGTCATTAATCTGAATCAGATGGTTTTTCAGAGGAGAGGTGTGAGGGTTAATCAGCGATGTTGCGATGTGATTTTGATTCACTCAAGACGTTTTTGTAGATCATCTTTAGCATGTAATCGTGAGTGACTAAAATGATAGTAAACATTGCTGCGATTGTGATCAAGGTTGTCAGCCTAACTCTCTCCTTAGTCGGTTTTAGCGTTTCCGTCTCATCGATTCATTGTGATTCCTGCCAAACATCAAAACTGTTCTTCTAACCAATCAAAAATCTGAGTCAGCTGTTGCAGTGTGATCAGGCCATACTGCCACAAGATCATGTGTAAAGGAGCCTGATCTTGTTCAGGATGGCGCAGCAACACATCGATTTCTGCGGATGAAACGGCTAGTTCATCCTGTAAAAATTGAATCAATTTCATGTTGCTGCTCATCACTGCCTCCTAGATTAAACAAATGGACGTGGATCAGGTTAGTCGTTCAATCCTACTTGACTGACAAAACTCCGATCCCCCACTGCTGCGCAGAAGCAAGCTACACCCCTTTCTTAAATGCCCTTTGGGCTATACCCCTCTCCCCGCTTGGGAGAGGGGTATAGCCCAAAGGGCAAGTGGTAACGATACAACGCGGGTTTCCAGCTCTTTCACAAAAACTGTCCGGAGTATTGATAGGGATACCGCGCAGGAGGACATAGCAGTGCCATGTCCCTACGATGATCTGCCGGGTTTATCGTTCACGCTAGCATCACCATTCACATTGGCAATACTATGTCGCGGCCATCCAAAGATTCTAGTCCTTGTCCTGTCAGCATCTTGATGACAGTATTGTCGGGGCCGTGGACGATGTATATTTTGTGGGTGCTATCGACCAATGGGCCAACCCGGTTTGGTGCTCTCAAGCGCCACATTGACGGTATTTCGACTAAGGTATTGACCGAGCGGCTGCGGATGCTGGAGCAAGAAGACATTCTGTATCGCCAGTACAAACCTACCGTTCCGCCGCAGGTCACCTATGGGTTAACGCTGCATGGACAAGAGCTGGTGGGTATTTTAGATCAGCTAAATCAGCTAGCGCAGCGCTGGTATGCAAATCCGACAGAGCCGCTGACTGGCTGCGCGGTGGAGCCGATGGCTCACTATGTAGATTAATAATGCAGATTAATGATGTGGATTAATATTCGGCGATCGCCTCTCCACTCGTTGGATCAAACAGATGAATTTTGTCGGGCATCAGCGACAGCCACAGATCGTCGCCTAGAGTAACGCTGCGATCAGGTTCAACCCGAGCTTGCAGCAAAGTGCCATTTTCTCCATCGGTAAAGCCAACGGTGAGATAGGTTTCGGAACCTAGCGCCTCGACCCGTTTAATCCGAACCGGCAGGTTTTTGGGAGCGGGCAGGCTGATGTTGATGTGTTCGGGGCGAATGCCGAGGGTGAGGGCGCGGCCACTGTAGCGGCGGAGGGCAGGCTCCCAGCTTTCGGGTAGCGTCATCCGAAATTTGGGATGGCTGATCAGTAGGGGAGCCTGCACCTGGACGGGTAAAAAGTTCATCGGCGGGGAGCCAATGAATTCGGCTACAAACTGATTGGAAGGTCGATTGTAGAGTTCGAGCGGGGTGGCGATTTGCTGAATTTGACCCGCATTCAGCACGGCAATCCGATCGCCCATGGTCATGGCTTCGGTTTGGTCGTGGGTGACGTAAATGGTGGTGGTGCCTAGCGTGCGTTGCAGGCTGACAATTTGGGCGCGGGTTTCATTGCGCAGTTTGGCGTCTAGGTTGCTCAACGGTTCGTCCATCAGAAACACTTGCGGGTTGCGCGCCATGGCTCGACCGAGGGCGACCCGCTGTTTTTGACCACCGGAGAGCTGTTTTGGCAAGCGTTCCAGCAAGGTTTCAATTTGGAGCATTTGCGCCACGGCTTGCACCCGCTGGGCGATCGCCTGTTCCGGCTCGGATAGGTAGCGCCAGCGTTTGGGTAAGGGGCGGGTGGCAGATACCAGTACGGCGTCTGCCCAGGCGGGTAGGGTGCGTGCCGTTGAGGCCGAATCGGCAGAGGGGGCGATGCGTGCTGACGCACGGGCGATCGCCCGTTTGCGTCCGTTCCTAGTGGTAGCGATATCAGCTGGAGTAGCGCGCCGTAGCCCGAAGGCCAGGTTTTCGTATACCGTCATGTGCGGATAGAGGGCGTAGCTTTGAAACACCATGGCAATGTCGCGCTGGTTGGGCGGGAGGTCGTTGACGAGGCGATCGCCCACCAAAATGTTGCCAGCGGTGACCGCTTCCAATCCGGCAATCAGCCGCAGCAACGTGCTTTTGCCGCAGCCACTAGGACCCACCAGCACCATAAACTCACCATCGCGCACGGTTAGGTGAATGCGACGGAGCACGGCAGTCGGAGAAATTGCCGATTCATCGCTGCCCGACTTGCTGCCCCCACCTGCTTGAAAGCTTTTGTAGACGTTCTCTAAAACAACCTGCGCCACGATGGAAAACTACATTGAAGGGATTCAGCTTATTCTCGCCTATGCAGGCCAAAATGCTAACGCCAAAATTAGATTTCGTGGTTAGGGACTTGCAAGAAAATAAAATCCCCATCTTCTCTATCTCTTGTGGGGTGGGCATCTTGCCCGCCCAGTCATTAAGAGCAGGCAAGATGCCCACCCCACAAAAAATTGGGACTTTATTAAGCCGTAGATCCCTTAGTTATCTGCATCGTCGTCGTCTTCAGCCGATAACAACGCGGGTAATAGGGTAGTAATGGTTTCGCCTTTGTTGAGGGTAAGGAGGCGATCGCCTCCACCGTCTTTGCCTTGAAGCGGAAA
>JAYUYI010000335.1:0-4447 GCA_043752545.1 Thermoleptolyngbya sp. | reverse complement strand
GCCTGACCATTGGGGGTCAAACATGTAAACCAGGACGCGATCGCTAGCCAGGGCTTCACGGGTTTGTTGAACCGTCACTTGCAGGATGTTTTCTTGATCGAGCGCTTGCCGCATCTGGGAAACAATGGCCGCTTGCTGACGTTCGCGCAGCGCCGTATCACTTTGCAGTTTCAAGGAGGCCGCTTGACTCAGGGCGTAGCCAATCTGAGTCGAGAGTTGCTGAACCAGATCCAGTTCACTGGGCTGCCAATAGCGGGGTCCCGAACATTGATGGGCACAGATCAGCCCAATTAACTCATCGTTGACTAAAATAGGAGCAACGATGTTGGCTTTAACGTCTAGCCGCTCCAGAATTTCGCAGTGACAACGAGATAGGTCAGCCGTTTCCAGGTTCTCTACCATGGTGACTTGCCCCCGCTGATATCGAGCCACCGAATCGGGCATCAGGGAATCATGAATGGTTTGACCTAAGGCTCTAGCCCAATTACCGCGCACTGACTCAGCCGTAATTTCGCCACTCTTAAAATCAGGATTGAAGCGGTAAATTACGGCGCGATCAACGTTTAGCACTTGACGCATCCCCTCCACTGACGTGCGGAGAATAGTGTCAAAATCTAAGGTTTGCCGAATGTTTGAGGTTAGCTCTGTCACCAAATGGTTACGGTTGACAGTCTCAGATTGCGCCATTTGCAGCAGCTGCATCTGCTCTACCAGTTGGTTAATCGCATTGCCCACCAAGGCAAATTCATCGTTGCCTTGAACCACCAAGCGACTGTCTAGTTTGCCCGCAGAAACCTGTTGCAGCATCTGGGTAGTCTTCAACAGCGATCGCGTTGCTCGGTTAGCCAACAACGCCGCTATCGTACCCGCCAGCACCACCGCTAGCCCACCCCCAATTAAAAATTGCAGCAGCAGGGCTTGCTGCGAGGCAAAGGCCGTACTTGCATCGGTTTTGGCTACAACTCCCCACTTCAAGTCGGGTAACCCTTCGGGTGGCGATATCGGCGCATAGCTGACCAAGCTAGGTTTCTGGCTCAGCGGATCGTTAATCACGGCTGTGCTGCCCGTTGCCCGAGACCACTCTAGCTGAGGGAAGTCGGTGCGTGCCAAATGACCAAGGTACTCGACTGGCTCGGCAATAAAAAACTTACCCGTAGCATCAAACACTTGATACTGATCGGTTTCATTTCCAGAGGCTTGCAGTCGCGATTCTAAAACACTGACAGGAAGACTGGCTCGCACAACCCCAATCACCGTTTGAGAATTAGCTTGCCGCACTGGAGCCAGCAAATAAATTTTAGCGGTGCCATCAGAACTCTGAATCGGTTGGGTAACGACGGGTTCTTTAGCTTGTAATGCTTGCTGAAACGATTGATTATTTTTTTGGTTGGGTAATGCATCTTGTCCCGTTTGTAAAACAGGGCCGCCATTCACATTGAAAACAGCAATGTTGTCGTAGACCTGATAGGTTGCCAGCAGCTGTTTGAGCATTGTTTGCCGGGTAGCAGCACTGGTGCCCCCTGGTAACGGCGGATTGGTCAACATCGGCAAGCTAGATAAGGCTTGAATGTCATTGCGGCGTTCAGCCATAAATTGAGCTAAACCGGACGCTATCCCTTGGGTACTTTGCTGGTAAGACTCAGAAATCTGCCGAGTGATTGATTGATTGGCATTGGCATAGATCACGCCGCCAGTGGCCAGCAGAGGCAGGGTAGCAATGGCGATCGCAGACAGCGTGGTTTTAGAGAAAACGCTCAGCGATTTATCGATTGTGGAGCCAGCTGAATCTACAGCTGATATCTCCGCATGCGTCTCAACGGGTAATATTACTTCGCCAGCGTAATGGTTGGTAGATGCCGTAGGGTCTGGGCGGTCGTGATTGTCAAAATTTTTGGCGCTATCAATCCGAGTCACCATAAGACAAGTCCTTTCAGGAAATAGGGTGAAAAAAAATAAAGCAGTTAGCCGCCGTTAACTCAGGGCGTTAGATCGACTGCATTGAAGCGGCAGGTCGCCATAGAGGGGGGATCTATAGTCTGTCTACATATGGGCTAGATCCGGTCAGTGAATCAATCGGTAGTCAGTCGGCTGCGGGCTGAAACAGCCTACTCACCATGCAACATTGGCGAGTGGGCGATCGCTAGAGCATCTAAAATCAGCACAACCCCTTGGGGCTGCACCCAACACCCTTGCAAATAAGGCGAGAGTGCCTGAGAGACTGAACCCGGTGTAGACTGAACGGCATCAGATGGAATCCAGGTAATTTCTTCAACATGCTGTATGGCCAAACCCAGAGGGATATTGCCCACCTGCACAACCACCACGCTATGCTGCTGGACATTGGCTTGAAGGGCACCCAAGCCTAGCATCCGAGCCAAGTCAATTACCCACAATACACGGCTCCGCCGATTCGTTAATCCCAATAAACAGGCTGGCTTATTAGGCATTGGGGTCAGTCGGCGAATGGGTAACACCATCACTTCTTGAACGTGATGCATCACCAAAGCCGCAAGCGATTGAGAGCCGACTTGAACTTTCAGATAGGGTTCTCCGAGCGTCTTTTGAGTGCGGCTAGAATGGGGTGCTAGTGCAGATGAATTCATAGGGTTACCCAACTGTAATTGACTTGACAACCTGCAGCAGTTCTTCGCGAGTAAATGGTTTGGTGAGATAGGCGTCAGCACCCTGTCGCATGGCCCACAGGCGATCAATTTCCTGATTCTTAGACGTACAGATAATAATAGGCACCTGTCTCGTTATAGGATGTTTTTTAAGACTGCGGCAGAGTTCAAACCCGCTCATACCCGGCATCACCACATCCGTAATAATCACATCTGGCTTTTGTTCAATGATCTTAGCCAGTGCCTCTTTAGCGCTGACGGCACTGATCACAGAGTAACCACTCTCCTGTAAGTAGTAGCTGATTAACTTCATTTCAGAAGGGGTGTCCTCTACGACCAAAATGGTCGTCATTAGCGTGATGCTCATTGTTTAGTTTCCTCAGACTAAGACTATAAATTCTCTATCATGGAAAGGCAGGCTGCATAGCTCCACAATTTAGCGGCACAGTTACGGCTAAATTGCCTTTTCAAGCTGTTGGCAATGTTGGCAATGATGATCCAGTTGGTTCGGCTCGTGCAAAGAACTAACTCAGATGCTTGAAGACAGTCTTCAACAAATCTGACTGGGTAAATGGCTTAGTCAGATAGCTCGATGCCCCTACAAGTTTTGCTTTTGCCCGATCGATGAACCCTGTATTCCCCGTGACCATAACTACGGGCACGGCCTTAAAACTAGGATGCCGCCGCAGCAAAGAGCATAGCTCATAGCCGTCTAAGTTGGGCATCGTCACATCTAGCAAAATCAGATCAGGTTTACTGCGCACAATTTGCATCAGCGCTTTGACCGGATCGTTGATCATGACAACGGAAAATATAGAGTCATCTAAAAAAGCGTCAATTGATTTTAGAACTGTTTGGCTATCGTCAATACAGACAACCGTGTAGTTCTGCTTAGACAGCTTGACCGAGCTGAGCGGGGTAGATGATGAATTTGATGAATTAAAGGGCTTAACAGGGGGCGTAGACTCAGCAGCGGCAGAGGGGAACGTATTCGGGAATGATCGCCTCCGCTCCGGCTGGGTCGGGTTAAAGTTTGTAGTCGCTGGAGGGGGACTGCTCCGTTCCTGGGGCTGCCGTTGCTGTAAACGCTGCTGACAAGATTCTACTAGATGACGCAAGTCAATCCGGCAGAATGTGTGCCATTGATCAAAGCGCTCTTTTTCAAGCAGTTCATAGCTCCCGTTCTTGATCAGCAAGAATCCTTCAATCACCTCCTTGGCGATCGCATCAATTAGATTAGGAGTCTGCTCAGTAGCAAGATACTGTTGCTCAATCAACCAATAAATGGCCTGATAATCAGATGTAAATTCATACTGATAGGTGGGGTGATTCTCAAATAGCAGTCGCAGCTGCACTCTTACAGCGCTAACTAAACTAGGCAGCTGACGGCTAATTTGATTTAAATGACGATCTAGCCGTCCAAACGGATCAATCGAGTTAGAGGCATAGACCAGATCGCCATCCTCCAAGTAAATTGACCACGTTGTAGAACCGTCTACAACTCTTAAACAGCCGGTGGCTTTACGGCTTTTGAGCTGAGCCAACAGGTTAAGCGGATATAGCCGTTGAGGGAACCGATAGCTCGCGACCGAAGTAGTATTCATTGTCATCTACTTGACTCAAATCTCAACTGTTTACAATGCTCACAAATGGCTCGCGGTGACATTGCTGTAAGCGATCGCTCATGGCTGCTAGAAAGCTCATCACAATCATGAAAGATCGGCTCAATCACTCAACATTAGAAACTCGGGCTACATCAATTAGCGTTAGCAACTATGCTAAGCCGATTCAACAGTGAGCAATCAATGTAGCCAAGACGGCAGATG
>JAYUYI010000334.1:0-4453 GCA_043752545.1 Thermoleptolyngbya sp. | reverse complement strand
CAATATCTTCCGAGTTGTAGCCCTGCATCAAAATTGGAATTCCGCAGGCCACTTCCACATTCTCGATCGCCCGCTGCATCTCGCCTTTAGCCTCGGCGACTGTCTTGCCGCACTCTAGCGTAATTGTTTGCGCCAGATCATCGATCTGCTGATCCATCAATACTTTGAGCTTAAACAAATACTGGACGCGATCGGTGGGGGGCACCCGCCGCCAGCTTTTGAATGCTTCTGCGGCGAACTGTGCCGCCTGATCTAGCTCTGCTGCCGATGACATTGGCACCTTTGCCAACACTTGATTGGTGGCAGGGTTGACCACATCCAAATAGTCCTGCGCGCTGGAATTGCGCCACTCACCGTTTACATAATTTTGAAGAACGTCTGTCATACCTGTGTTGGGGCGGTCTGCCCTTACCCTGCTGAGCTACTCCACCCAGAATACCAGTAGAGACGCGATTAATCGCGTCTCTACTGATGGCAGGCAATTCGTTATTTCAATGACAATGCACTATTTCAATTGTTCGATTTCACGGCGAACACTCATACCAATTTGCAGCGCGTCATTCAGTAGATGCCCATAGTCATTAGCCGATTGATTCATCTGCAACGTCTGTAGCGTTGCCAAATTAGTTTCAATATTGGTAAACAAGTCGTGTCGTCGAGCCAGCGATCGCTGATGTTTTCTCAGGACTCGTTCTGTCATCAGCCCACAGACCAAGCTTTCACGGGTTGCACCTAGCGCTTGCAGCACATCTGTCCGATTTTCTAAGGAAAACGTAGAGTTTATACCCCGCTGCGCTGACGTATTTTGTACCGCTACCAATTCATCTAACACCTGTAGCGCGTCAATAATTTCATTGTGTTTGTCCACGTCATCTAACAGGTGCGCCAGGGTCTTGAGAGCCGTGCTGCGAAACCAGAGGTAGCCATTCCACAGGGCAAAAATGGCCAGCGAGATGCCAACGCTAACGTGCAAAAACTGAATTGTATTCGCCGCACTGTCGGTAAAGCCTGGACTACTTTTGGCAATCACTAAACTGGCTGGCAAACAAAAGATCACAATTAATCCCAATGTCATGATCTCCGACACGACAAACGATAGCGATCGCTTGGGGTGGCAAAACACCGACGGGCGAACGGCTCTGCCCATGAAGATGTCGCTAATGTCTAAGCCAGTGAGACTATCCAAATCATGGGTTGTAATTCGCAGTTCGTCTAAACGGGAGTGCATGGTAAAGGAGTGCGATCGCCTACTAAAATCTGTCGTTCAACCCAGCTTTACCCTGATTCAATTCTGTTTCAATTCCTGATTCAATTAAAGCCCATCAACGTCCAAAACGTCCGAAGTACGGTGCTATAGAAGTTGCCCTCGATCGCCCGAAATAGCTGAAATGTTTCCCCTGGTGCCCCAAAAAACGGACGCAATGTCCAGCCGAGCTGGCTGCCCACCAGCGCATAGAGCACCAGCCAAAATTTTAATAGCCGCACTCGCGTGGCGTACAAATCATCCTTTTTGGCCACAGCCACCCGCTCCCCAGGTAGGGCAGCATCACTCGCCATGATCGGTCGTTTGGCGGCGGGCATGGGCTCTAGTGCATCGAAACTGTCTTGGGTTTCCGCGTAGGGGACGGGTTCACTTGCAGCCTTTAAGGACTGACCATGACTAGAAAATTGCTGCATGCCGCTATAAAACAGGCGAACGCCAACGAAGCCAGTTAGGGCAAAAATGGCGACGTTTAGCAATAGGAAAAAGCTGTAATCGTGGATTGAAATTAGGAAAAATAGCGTGATGGGTGCAAAGCTAAACAACAGCACGCTAATGGTAGACATGGTGGTGAGCAGCAGCACAAAGTACTGGCCAAACCCCAATTTTGAGCTAAATAAGATGTCGAAAAAGAACAGCGTCGGCAGACAGATGACCAGCGTGATCAAGTACAGTGCCGGTAGCTTAATTGCAGATGAGACGGCCTGCAACCAGCTGCTAGATGAGCCAATGATGGCACCATAAATGGCAAAAAACAGGCAGCTAGAAACCAGCAGTGAAACACTTTTACGCTCGATTTTGATATTTCGACGAATTTCATCCAAAAAGGTGGGGCGATCGCGCAGCAGGGTCAGCATGACAGCGAAGTGATTCATTTCAGGAGTCTCCGGTTAAGCCACTGGGTACGTATCGAGCAATGTCTCCTATGCTACTTACAACATAAGAGATCCTGCTTGGATATACACAGTCAACCGTGGTGATTCCAGAGCATTAATCAGAGTTGCTTAATGCTGGCCGATGAGCAGATACTTGAGCCGCTGATTGGGTCAGGGCTATCACCGCTTGAACTAATCGTTCTGGCTCCAGCGGTTTTGCCACATGCTGTTGATAGCCACTGGCGATCGCGCGTTGCAGGTCATCTTCTCTGGCATAGGCTGTCAATGCGATCGCCGGAATTTGCCTACCTTGCTGGGATGGCAATGCGCGGATTTGTTGGAGCAGGGTGTAGCCATCCACCTCAGGCATGCCAATATCGTTGACGAGCAGATCAGGCTGAAAGGAGTCTAGATTGGCTAGCGCGTCTGCCGCAGAGGCAACGGTTAGCACATTGGCTCCGTATTGGGTCAGCAAGACCGTTAATAATTCACGGGCGTCGGGGTCATCATCGACTGTGAGCACGCGAATCCCCGTCAAATCAAGGATTGGCTCCAAACCCGTCTCTGGCTGCTGGCTTTGTGGTTCACGGCTGAGCAATGGCAACTGAACCGTAAAGGTAGCTCCTAGCCCTTCCCCAGGACTCTGGACTCTAATGGTGCCACCATGCGCCTCCACCAACGAACGGACAATTGCTAGCCCCAAACCCAGCCCGCCATGCTTGCGAGTAATGGAAACATCTTCTTGCCGGAATGACTCAAAGATATAAGGCAGAAAGTCAGGAGCGATCCCTTTGCCCATATCCCTAACCGTGATTTGAGCCTGGTTGCCAACTGGCTCCAGCCAAACCTCTACCCGGCCATGATCAGGGGTAAACTTGACGGCGTTCGAGAGCAGGTTCCAAACAATTTGCTGGAGCCGAGCCGCATCGCCATACACCTGCACCTGGGTGGGAAGCACCGGATGCAGCACAATTGACTTAGCAACCGCTGCCGTCATGACGGTGTCGATCGCCGACTCAATCACAAACCCTAGATTGACCGGAGCCGCGTTGATGCTGGCTTTGCCGCGCAAAATTTTGGCCATATCGAGCAGGTCGTCAATCAGTTGAGTTTGGAGTTTGGCGTTGCGTTCAATTGTGGCCAGCGCTTCAGCCGTTTTAGCCGGATTAAAGTTACGGGTTTGCATCAGCTGTGCCCAACCCAAAATTGGATTCAGGGGCGATCGCAACTCATGGGACAGCACCGCCAAAAATTCATCCTTAATCCGGTTGGCGCGTTCGGCTTCGGCTCTAGCTACTTGCTCTTGTTGCAGCAGGCGATCGCGTTCTAGCTCAAACTGCTTACGCTCACTAATATCTTTGAATAAGATCGCAACCCTTCGGTTCTCTGGTGACCCAACACGGCAGGCATACACGTCAAACCAGCGGTTCAGTGCATCAGAGCGATTCTCAAAGCGAATCGGCTGACCTGTCAGAGCCACTCTGCTGTAGGTTTCAAACCAGTGTTCTTCAAGATCAGGAATGAGTTGCCGCGCCGTTTTACCTGCTGCCTGTTTGAGTCCTGTTTGCTGCTCAAAGGCTGGGTTAGTTTCTATAAAGCGGTAATCGATCGGTGCGTTGGTTTCGTCAAACAACAGCTCAATCAGGGAAAAGCCATCCTCTATTGACTCAAATAGGGTGCGATAGCGTTCCTCTGATTGCTGCAAGATAGCTTCGGTTTGTTTGCGATGGGTAATGTCTTCGGCAATCCCGGCAAAGCGATAAATCGTTCCTGTCTGATCTTGCAGCGGAAAGCAGCGATCGCGCACCCAGTGAATGCTGCCGTCATCTAAGACAATCCGGTACTCTTGATCAAACTGACCAGCGGCGGCTGTTTCTTGATAGGCTCTGTCTGTCGCCTCTCGATCGTCTGGATGAATTCGATCAACCCATACGGATTGGTTGGTATAGAGTTCTTGTGGATTCCAGCCCCACAGGCGTTCATAGGCCGGACTCACATAGGAGACCCGATTTTCGGGCACCTCTTTCAACCAGAACACCGCATTAATGTTTTCGGCAAGTTGGCGAAAGCGCTCTTCACTGTCCTGCAATGCTGTATCTGACCGTTTACGTTCGGTAATGTCGATATCAATGCCCGCCATCCGCAGGGGCTGGCCGTCTTGGCCGTAAGACACCTTGCCCTGGGTTAGCGCCCACCGAACAGTGCCGTCAGGATACACGGTGCGAAATTCAATGTCGTAGTTTTCTCCTGTGGCAATCGCCTGCTGCACAGCGGCCTGGACGCGATCGCGATCATCTGGGTGTAACCGCGCCATAAA
>JAYUYI010000333.1:0-4460 GCA_043752545.1 Thermoleptolyngbya sp. | reverse complement strand
ACCGAGCCTGTCTTTAGCCCCTCTCCCGCTCTGGGAGAGGGGTATAGCCCAAAGGGCATTCAAGAAAGGGGTGTAGCTTGCTTCTCGTAGAGTGGGCGGTTCGGGAAAGTTGTACATGGGTTTGAAGTATAAAAATTAATGTGTTTTCCATCTTGGGATACACAAAATTATTTAAAAAAATTGTAAGCCTGCCTAATTTCACTGTAGATTCAATTTATTTTCTGCCACAGTGAAAGCAGACCAGATTTGAAATAGGGTCTTGGAGGACGGGAAATGTTGCGGAAACCAAAAATTAAACCCATTAATTTGGTCACTCTGCTGATCGTTTTTATCCTGCCCTTTACCCTTGTGGTTTATCAGTTAATGGCTGAAATCAACCAACGGGTCAATGTGGCTCAAGCTGAGATTTATGGCAACCGCTATCTGCAACCGCTAGAACAGCTGCTGCAGGAGGTGCCAGCCGGAAAGCTGGTTACCCATCGCTATGTCAAGCAAGATGCGACCCTCCCGATGCTGCGCCAACAGCAGCAACGAGTTGACGATGCGATCGCTGCCCTAGCGGAGGTAGAACACCAGTATGGCCGCCGCCTAGGCACCGCCGAGTTGTTCGGCCCGCTCGACCAAACCTGGCAACACCTCAAAGCCCAGACCAATCTGGCTCCCGACGATGCCAAACAGGCAGACGTACAACAGCTTTATACCCAACTAACCGCACAGGTGCGGACGTTGATGGCACAGGTCGGCGATCACTCTAGCCTGATTCTAGATCCCGACTTAGACAGCTACTACCTCATGGATGCAGTGCTGCTAAATCTACCGGAAGGGCAAGATTTGCTGGCGCGGGTGCGGCAACTCGGCGAAGACTTGGTTAAACGTCGGGCTTTGACGGTGGAAGAGAAAGGGCGGTTAACGGTATTAATGGGACAGCTGAGTGAGACTATCAATACCACTCGCAATGGCTTTGGGGTAGCCTTTCGTCAGAACCCTACCCTTAAGCCCCTGCTAGAGGCTCCGCTCCAGACCCTGACGGCGGCGATCGCCAAATATCTGACAGTCCTCAACGACGCCACTGTGCAGGCCAAAACTGTGCAGGTGCAGCCAACCGCCTACAACTGGGCAGACTACGATGCGGCGGCTCTAAGCGCCCTCACCGCTAGCTCTGACCTGTGGCAAATCACATCAACCGAGCTAGAGCACCTCCTGCAGCAGCGGATCCAAGCCTTTACCCATAAAACCTACCTCATAGAGGCATTTGCCATCCTGGTCTTAGTGACGGCCAGCTACGTATTGACCGAATTTTCGCGGAATATTCGCTATCAGCAGCGATCGCAACAGCGGCTACGCGCCCAACAGGCTATTACCCAAGTGCTGGCAGAAGCTCCGGCACTGCGTGAAGCCACGCCGGCCATCTTACAAGCCCTCTGCGAACGATTGAACTGGGATGGGGGAGCACTATACAGTCGAGAGGCTGGGGAAAGTACGCTCACCTTTGTCGCCAGTTGGCACTCGTCTGACCCTAGGTTGTCGGATCAAGCGACGGGTAATCTAGAGGGAAGTGAGCTAGAAGGGAATGAGCAGCGATCGCCCGCCCCCACCAGCGCCGGGTTCCCCCAATCGGTGGGAGAGCGTCAAGCACCTAGTTTAATCGAGAACCTAGCACCAGAACAGTGGCATGACCGACACAATAGCCCCTCTCACATTAGTCTGTCTGGCGCAGTCGGGTTCCCGATTTGGAGTGGGGAAGAGCTAGCAGGTGTGATCTTGGTTTTTGGTTTAGCGATCGCTAAACCCGATCCAGAATTGCTCAAAATCATGGCGACTATCGGTAGTCAAATTGGGCAATTTATTAAAATTAAGCGGGCTGAAGCCGCCCTCCGGCAAAGCGAAGAGTTGCAGCGGATGGCTCTCAACGCCGCGCAGATGGGCGCATGGGACTGGAATATTGTGAATGGAGAAGAACATTGGTCTACAGAATCTGAACGCATTTTTGGCGTGGGTTCCAGAGGATTTACTGGCTCCTATAAGGATTTCTGTAAGTTTCTCCATCCCGACGACCGGGCGATCGTAGAAGAGGCTCAGCGACGCACGCTGCTGCACGGCGATGACTACGCGCCAGAATACCGGATTATCCGCTCAGACGGCAGTACGCGTTGGCTCACTAGCCGAGGGCAAGTCTTGCGCGATGAAGCAGGCAAACCCACCCGGCTGACGGGCGTCGTGATGGACATTACCGAGCGCAAGCACGCAGAAGCCGCCCTGAGAGAACGAGAACAACGATTTCGATCGCTGCTCACCAATATTTCGGGTGCCGTCTATCGCTGCAAAAACGACCCACAGTGGACGATGGAGTTTATCAGTGATGCCATTAAAGACATCACGGGCTACACTGCCGATGATTTTATTGACAGTAAAACCCTATCGTTTGATAGTATTATCCCGCCAGAAGATTCTGTCATGATTGGGCAGACGGTAGAGCGCGCTATTCAACAGCGCCAACCCTACGTGCTGGAATATCGGATCAATCATGCCGATGGCCAGGTGCGCTGGGTCTACGAGAAAGGGCAGGCGATCGTGGACGCTGAAGGAGCGGTGGTGTGCCTTGATGGAGTTATCGTCGATATTACCGAGCGCACCCAGAAAGAAGAACGACTGCGGCTGTTGGAATCGGTGGTCGTCAATACTAACGATGCGGTTGTGATTACGGAGACCAGCCTCAGCGAGCAGCCAGCGCTCAAGATTGTCTATGTCAATGAAGCCTTTACGACTATGACGGGCTACAGCCTAGACGCCGTCATGGGAAAATCTCCTGCTTTGTTGCAGGGAGCGGCCAGCAATCCAGCCGTGATCGAGCAAGTCGTAGCAGCGCTGGCACATCATGAACCCGTGCAGGGGGAGGTGATTGCGTATCGCCAAGACGGCTCTGATTTTTGGCTAGAGTTTGACATCTTGCCCGTGGCCGATCAGCAGGGAGACGTGACCCACTGGATTGCGGTGCAGCGAGATATTAGCGATCGCAAACGGGTGGAAGCTGAACGCAAACAAACCGAAGCGGCTCTGCGCAAAAGCAAAGACGCCGCCGAAGATGCCAACCGCGCCAAGAGCCAGTTTTTGGCCAACATGAGCCACGAACTGCGCACTCCCCTCAACGCCATCATTGGCTACAGTGAAATGCTGCAAGAGGATGTCGAAGAGCTAGAAGCAGAAGACATCGTACCCGATTTAGAAAAAATTCGGGGCGCTGGGAAACATCTGCTGGCTCTAATTAACGACATTTTAGACATTTCTAAGATTGAAGCGGGCAAGATGGAACTCTATTTAGAGAGGTTCAACATTCACCATCTGCTGCAAGACGTGCAAGCCACCATGCAGCCGCTGGTTAGCCAAAACAAAAACACCCTTAACGTCGAAGTCAGCGGCGACATTGGTACCCTGTATGGCGATCTGACAAAGGTACGGCAGGTGTTGCTCAATCTGCTGAGCAATGCAGCTAAATTTACCGAGCAGGGCACCATTACGCTCAGCGTGAATTCCGTACTCCATGGAGCGGCCATCTTCAACCCCATCGACACGCTCACCCCTAGCGCCGACGCCCTCACACCTTGGATTACCTTCACCGTCTCAGATACGGGCATCGGCATGAGCCTGGAGCAATTAGAAAAGGTGTTTCAGGCATTTACCCAAGCCGATCCATCCACCACCCGCAAATATGGTGGCACGGGGCTGGGGCTAGCCATCAGCCGTCGCTTTTGCCAAATGATGGGCGGCGACATTACGGTGGCCAGCCAGCTCGGTCACGGTTCAACGTTCACCATTTGGCTGCCCGCAGAGGTGGGCGATCGCTGCCCAGCACCAGAGCGATTGCCTCTACAGCCCCAAAGACCTCCTCTAGCTCAGATCGAAACCAGGGAAGCAACAGCGATCGCCACTGGCAGCAACGTACTGGTGATTGATGACGACCCAGATGTCCGCGAGCTGATGGCGCGGTACCTGACAAAAGCTGGGTTTCAGGTTCGCACCGCCGCCAATGGCCAGGAAGGATTACAGATGGCTCGTGCCCTGCCTCCCGATGCCATTACCCTCGACGTGCTGATGCCGACGATGAATGGGTGGTCAGTCTTAGCCGCTTTCAAAGCCGACCCGCAGCTGGCAGATATTCCGGTTGTGGTGATGACCATTGTGGATGATAAAAAACGCGGCTTTGCTCTAGGTGCCTCTGACTATCTCACCAAACCTGTGGACTACCAACGGCTCACGACCCTACTGCACCAATACCAGCCAGCCTCATCTCCCGAGCGTGCGACCGTGGGTCAAGCCTTAATCGTCGAAGACGACGCGATCGCCCGACTGATGTTTCGGCGGATGTTGGAGGGTGAGGGCTGGGGCGTTGCCGAAGCAGAAAATGGCCGGATTGCGCTAGAGCAGATGACCGAGCAGCCGCCCGATCTAGTTCTACTTGACCT
>JAYUYI010000332.1:0-1659 GCA_043752545.1 Thermoleptolyngbya sp. | reverse complement strand
TTAAACGCATCGTCATCGTCTTCAAACGACAAATCGTCTACAAATACAATGAACGATTGGGGTGCATCCCGCAGCCGATCGACAATTTGGGGCAGGTGGCGCAGGTCGGTTTTGGTGACTTCGACTAGTCGTAACCCGCGCTCAGCGTACTCGTTGAGCAAGCCCTTGACCAGCGACGATTTACCCGTGCCTCGACTGCCATAGAGCAGCACATGCAGCGCCGGATAGCCTGCTAGTAAGGCTTCCGTATTTTGGCAAAGAGCCGCTTTTTGGGCATCGTAACTCGTCAACTGTCTTAGGTGGATGGGGTCGGGATGAGCAATGCCTACCAGGTTGCCGCTCTGCCAGCCAAAGGCATGGTAAGTCCCAAATAGCCCAACACCCATCTGACGATAATGAGCCGCCAACTCTGCCAAAGCAGAGTCCCATCTGAGGTTGGCTGCCAGCCGAGTCCAAATGGGACGCTGGCTGAGGGTCTCAACGGTGGCGCTACCAGAGGGCGTGCCCTGCTCCCAGCAAAGCGGTGGGGTCGGTAGCACAGCGGCGACCTGGACCCAGGTGCTGAGCTGTTTGCTGTCGCAGGCGTAGAGCTGTCGCAATGCCTGAAGGTCGTGCTGGGCAGCGGCAACTAGGCTGGCAGGTAATAGTTCAACGCTAGTGCGCTGTACCTGCTGGCTAAAAGGATTGTCGGCGCGCAGCAGTTGGGTGAGTAAGTAGGTTTGCCAGGTCTGCTGCTGGCTGGCTAGGGCGCGGAACCAGTGCCCATAGGCGCGCAGTGGGGCCAAGCGATCGCTCTCCGCTGTGCCTGGTCTGAGGGCGAGGCTCAAGGTCTCTAACAGGTAGAGAAATGCTTGCCCAATTTGATCGTCGAGCACCGTTTGATAAAGCAAGAGAGATGCCGCCTGCTGCTGTAAATCTTGTAGGTTCTGGATCTGAGTTTGCTGTGTTGACGAATCGGTCATAAGCTGAACTATTTAGGGGACAGAGTGAGATCTGTAAAGTAAGGTACTGAGGCGGTGTTTGATCATTCTGCCCGGTGGTTCAAATGTCGATTTTTGCAACAAGTCGAGCCAGAGACGTGTGACCAGGAAAAAACGCTGTAATCTAGACGATAGGCAGTAAGCAATTGTTTACCGGCAGGGGAGCGCCTGTAAACAGTTGCTTATTGCTCACCATTTGTGAGCACTGACATGAGTTTAGGAACAATTGCAGCGATCGCCTACGGCATCCTCTCGCTGGGGGGCGGGGTGTTCGGATATCTCCAGGCCAAAAGCACCCCCTCGTTGGTGTCGGGCGGTGTCAGCGGCATCGTGCTGATTGTGATGGGGATTTTACAAAGCCAGGGAATCGGTTGGGCTGCAGCGGTGGCGATCGCCATCACGCTGCTACTTGTCATTGTTTTTATTGTGCGATTAGCCAAAACCCGCAAGCTCATGCCTGCTGCCCTGATGATTGCGGCTGGGATAGTGGCGCTGCTGATGATGACGCTGACTATTGCTTGAGCGGATACCCACATCGGAGGGAAAATACCGGTTCCCTCCGATGTGGGTATCAGATATCTCAATAGTTCGGACACTTTTGAGCAGGCTTGCCCTCATCCCCCAACCCCTTCTCCCAAAAAGGGAGAAGGGGAGCCGGATTGAAGTCCCTCTCCCCGCT
>JAYUYI010000331.1:0-1661 GCA_043752545.1 Thermoleptolyngbya sp. | reverse complement strand
CTACCCACATCATTGCTCGCCCCCACGAAAACCTAGAGTACGTTCTACCGATTCGCTACACCGAAGCTGTGGAAGCCTTCCGCGAAAGCGTCAGTGGTATTCGCCCCATGAACCGTCCATAACCTCGCATGCAAATTGCTAGGGTTTGTGGCACGGTCGTCAGCAATCAAAAAGAGCCTAGTCTCATGGGAGTTAAGTTCCTGCTGCTGCAACTACTCGATACAAAGGGCAATCCAATGCCTGAGTATGAAGTGGCGGCAGACAGCGTCGGGGCTGGGCTAGATGAATGGGTATTAGTGAGTCGAGGTAGTGCTGCTCGCCAAACGTCGAGTAGTGAGGTTCGTCCATTAGATGCTCTGGTTGTTGGTATTATTGACACCGTTAGCGTGGAGAACTATCTCCTCTACAGCAAGCGCGACCAAGATCGGTAAGTAGCTGAACGGGGTGGAGGCGATCGCCCTTCACCTCCACTTCTGTAAGTTTTCTCCTTGGCTGTGAGTTGCGATCGCCAGCAGCCTTGTCCTGTTTTTGCCCTAGTCTGTTTTTGTCTACGAGTTTTGCTAAGACGCGTTTTTCACACGGGCGCTTTATCCTGTAACGATCTTTATTAACCTCGCTCTGCTCAGTCTGGAGAAATGTAATTCATGGTCGCCCTTAGCGCTGCCGCTCCTCCTACACCCTGGTCAAAGAGCCTGGCACAGCCCAAGATCCATGACACCGCCTACGTTCACTCTTTCTCAACTATTCTTGGAGATGTTTCGGTTGGGGCAAACGTACTGATTGCTCCAGGAACTTCAATTCGAGCAGATGAAGGGAGTCCTTTTCGGGTAGGAGATGGCAGCAACATCCAGGATGGTGCTGTTATCCACGGATTGCAGCAAGGACGAGTGTTAGGAGACGATCAGCAGTCGTACTCTGTTTGGATTGGCAAAAATACGTCGATCACCCACATGGCCTTGATCCATGGTCCTGCCTATGTGGGGGATCACTGTTTTATTGGCTTCCGCTCTACTGTGTTCAATGCTCGAATTGGCGAGGGTAGCGTCATTATGATGCATGTACTCGTCCAGGATGTAGAGATTCCTCCCGGTAAGTACGTACCGTCTGGCTCTATCATTACGACTCAACAGCAGGCCGATCGCTTGCCAGATGTTCAATCTGTTGATGTTGAGTTTGCGACCCATGTCGTTGGTATCAACGACGCTCTGCGGTCTGGTTCGCATCGTGCAGGCGATATCGCTCACATTGCCCCCAGCCGCGACCCGTTGCAGCAATCTGCCAGCAACGTTGAACATTCCTATCATTCCAGCCAAAACCCTGAGATGCTAAATACTCGTTTGAACCCAGAAGTTGTAGACCAGGTGCGCCAACTCCTCGCCCAGGGCTATCGAATTGCGACCGAACACGCGGATACTCGTCGGTTTCAGACTGGCTCATGGAGTAGCTGCGCGCCGATTCAGGCGATGCGGGAGTCTGATGTGCTAACCGGTCTAGAAGCATGCGTCGCGGCTCATCCAGGTGAATATGTGCGGCTAATTGGTGTGGATACCCAGTCGAAGCGACGGGTGGTCGAACTGATGGTACAGCGCCCCGGCGATCGCTCCCAGCCAGCCGCGCCCGCCCCGTCGTATGGTGGTCGCCCTAGCAGCCCTAGCAGCTAC
>JAYUYI010000330.1:0-1663 GCA_043752545.1 Thermoleptolyngbya sp. | reverse complement strand
CTATCAGATTCACGGCATAGTCAATTAGCCCGTCAGGGCGATTCCAGGCGGGTAGGGCTTTCAGGTCAGACGATCTGATTTTGGTCAGCGGCAAGAAGGTGGCGCGTCCGGCGCGGCGCTGCTTTAGCAGGTCGATCCCCGCTGCGGCCACGCGGTCATCGTCTACCACAATGTTGCCCAAGCGCCCCCCGGCGGCAATTTCCAGCGCCAGTTGATATTGGGGATCGACCCGTCCAAGCTGTGCCACCAGGCCGCAAACCCCGCGCAGTCCCGCGTTGAGGATGACCTGACTGGCTCCGGTGCCCTGGGCTTCCTGCATAGCCTGGGTTTGGGCTTCTAGCTTGTCGAGCTGGCGCTGTTTGTCGCGCTGCTCTTGACTGAGCCGGGTTTGAGTCTCTTGCTGCACTTGCAGATCTTGCTCGGTGGCGGCCAGGGTTTGCGCCAGGGTTTGCACCGTTTTGAGCGCTGTCTGCCCTCGCGCTTCGGACTCTGTGCGCTCGGTCTGAATGTCGTGGGTAGATTGGGCGATCGCCCCCAACGCTTCGGTGTGCTCCTGCATTTTGGCCTGGAGCTGGCTGACCCGCTCTTGCAGGCGGGCTTGCTCGGTGCGCTGGGGTTCTAGAGTGTGCAGCAGGGTTTCGAGCTGGCGGCGCAGGGTGGCTTGCTCTTGCACCCAGGCATCGGACGCAGCGGCGATCGCATTGGCAGCTTCCCGGCTAATTTCTAGCTGCTGCTGCGCCTGATCTCGCGCCTGCTGGAGTCCGCTCAGGTCTTGTTGCTGCACCCGCTGCTGCTCTTGCGAAATTTGCTCTAGCGATCGCAGGTGTTCCTGAATCTCTCGCTGTACCCGATCAATCGCCGTTGCGGTTTCCTGCCCCGCCGCGATTAGCTCCTGCTCCTGCCGCTGTAGCTGCCGCAGTTCGGCCTCGTGGGTGGCCAAGGTCGATTGCAGGGCAATTTGCTCGTCTTCACCCAGGGCTTTGACCCGCACAATCAGCCGCTCTAGGTCAGCCGTTGCCTGCTGGATTTCGGCGGTGAGGCTGGTGAGCTGGGTGGCGCTGTCGGTGAGGGAGCGATCGCCCGCCGCCAGTTGCTCAATCCACTGCCGCGCCTGCTGTTCTTGCGATCGCCAGCCCAACACCGCTTCCCACAGACTCTTAGCCTGAAACTCGGCCTTGAGCCGTTTGTATTTCTCGGCCTTGAGTCGATCTTGAGCCAGGCGATCGCGCTGATCCATCAGCTCGCGTTCAACAATCCGAAACTTTTCCTCGTGCTCCTTCACCGCATCCAGCTTGGTTTTTGCCTGGACAATCTTGCGGTCAAACGACGCCACCCCCGCCAGCTCATCAATAATTTCCCGACGCTCGCGCGGGTTCATCGAGATGATACTGGTCACGTCCCCCTGAAGCACCACGTTGTAGCCTTCTGGGTAGACATGAAAGCGGTGCAGCTGCTCGTGTAGCTCGGTGAGGGTGCAGGGGATCCCGTTGATCGCATAGGTGGAGGTGTAGGTGCCTTGCTGAGTCACCCGCAGTTTGCGCGTGACCAGCCATTCGTTGGGCAATTGGGGGCTGGGCAAGGCCGCCTGAGGCTCTTTGGTTTTACCCTTCCCTTTAGCCTGGTCGTGACCTTTAGCCTTGCCGTTGCCCTGAGCGCTATCTGC
>JAYUYI010000329.1:0-4467 GCA_043752545.1 Thermoleptolyngbya sp. | reverse complement strand
TGCTGCAAGCCGTCTCAATTCAAGCATTTCACAGCTTACCGGACGCGACCCAGGCGTCTGATCCAAATTACCAAGCGCTGGTTGACAGCCTAAATACCCAGCACAGCCAGCTGATCCCGCTTCAAGTCGATCAGCCGATGCAAACGGCGGCGATCGCCCTCCGTCCAATTAGCCTCGACCCGCTGGCTCTGCGGTTTCAAATTGGTGATCAAATTTGGCTGTTGCTGACGGTGCCAGAGTCTCCAGCCGCCCTCGCGGCCCTGTTGCCCAAACTGGCTACCCTGACCAGCGTGCTGTGGTGGAATGGCAGCGCGCTAGACGAAACAGCGTTAAAGCAAATTCGCCCAAAGCTGGCGATCGCCTCTCCCCAGACTGTTGCTGCCCCCGTGGAGCAATGGTTCCACAGCCACACCATCCCGCTGCTTTCCACCTACCAAGACGGCGCAGTGGAATGGACTCCTCAAGGTGGATTCAGCCATACCCTCAAGGCAGACGGGTAGCTGTCAAAACAGGCACTCCGAGTGATGAGGTGCCTTTGGATCAAGAGCACGAAGTTCAATACACCCCAGGAATCAGTTTTTTTACCCGCTGTTGATACGCGGCGTAGTCTGGATATTTATCGGCCAGCCACACTTCTTCGCGGTGCGCTTTAGCATTAAAAAATAAAAAGAAGGCGATCGCGGCTGCAACATGGGTCAGGCTCAGCTGATACAGGGCCCAAGCCAAAACCCCTAAAATCACCCCGCTATAAATTGGATGCCGCACGATGCCATAGACCCCAACCTGCACCAACTGACCATCATCTTTGGGGTAGGGCAGCGGAGTCAGGCTCTGACCCAAGTCGAACAAACCCTTGCCCAGCAGGATGACAGCGGTTAGCCCTAGTCCAACGGCGCTTCCCCACACCCCATACAGCCACGGCAACGATGGCTGCAATCCCAATGGCCGATAGGGCGGCAAAAAAACCAGCCCCAGCAGCAGTAGCGCCTGAGCCAACACCCAATATTCGCCCCGCGCTCCCTGCTGCCACCCCGCGCGGCCAAAACCCAAATCGGTTAAGAGTTTCATTGGACGTACCTATTAACGGCGTCTGCCACCTGAACGGATGCGAGGTCTAGACGAACCTGTCCCAAACCCACTCGGTCTACTGGTACGAGGACGGGGCGAATTCGACCGCCGCAGATTGCTCGTGCCAAACCCCGAACCGCTTGGACGGTTAGTCTGAGTGGGATTCGTGCGTTGATTAGCTCGTCGAGTAGCGGCGGCAGGTGCCCGGAGTTGTCCAGAGGTGCGCAGCGCTTGATTGCGCACAGAACTCGGAGGCGATTGATAGCGGGTTTGATATCGATCTACCGCTTGCCCATAGGTGCGTCCATAGCCGCCATAGCCTACTAGACCCCTGCCAGATTGATAGACAGGCGGAAAGTAATAATTCGGGGTGAATAGCAGACTGCCGATCGCCTGTCCGGCCAAAGCCCCAGCAAACGGTGTCCAGAAGCTAGGCTCTTGCCTAACGACGACGACTTCTGGCTGACCTGTCTGGGGATTAACTTGATTTTCGGTGACGTTATGGACATACTCAATTTTGAAGTCTTCGGTGAGGTACAGGACAGCCTGACCCTGCTCTACATTGAGGTAGCTCTTTTCTCCTGCCTGAAGTTGCTCATCCGTCAGCCGTGCCATCTGTAGATTGGTGGTTTCAATCACCGCCGGCTGCCCTGGGGGCGTATTCAGCAACATTAGGGTGTAGTTACCATCAATGTCGTCATAGGTGGCTTGCTGAACCAGATATTTACCATTGGCTAGGTTGATCGTGCCCGGAGCTTGAGGCGACGCTGAACTGCCAGAAACACTGGCTTGGGGTGATGTCGTCTTAGAGGGCGCATTGGCAGACGGCACACTGGTGCAAGCAACTGTGGTGCACACTAGCGTCAAAATAATAGACCATGTCACAAATTGGCGAAACATAGGGAAATAGCTCGTTGAATGCAGTGAACTGGAAACGTAAAAAACTTATTTTTTATTTAATGGTTGATTCATAGTGGAACGAGTTCTGGATAATACAAAATCAGCTGATCTGTGGTCAGTTCATCGCCGAGTTGAGTGGGAGAATAATGGATTTCGATCGCTCGTAATATCCCGTTGTGATACAAGTTGATAATGGCCGTTAGTGCGGTGCGCAGAGCGTCAATATCACCTAAGTTACCCTCTAGCTGAGGGATTTCGCCTTCGTAGGCAATGGTCAACATCACAATGACATGTTGGGTGATCGGAATCGCCAATGGCTCATCTGGATCGCCAGGGTTGTCCAAATCATCCACATCTAGGCCGCTGCCATAGCGCTGGGCTGAGTCGGTAAATAGCTCGGTCACATAGTCTCCGGCCTCCCCTTCATCCCAAAACACATCGCCTTCGTTGGCCGCAGATTGCCAGTAGGTATCGTACTGAAGCAGCGCCTGACAGACGTCTACTAAGCCTGCGCCTAATAGGGTCAAGTCGCCTGCGGCTTGGTCGCCCGCTTCGACGGCTTGATAGGCCACACGATTCAGTAAACCCAGTAAGGGAGCCACCTCACGTCCTGCTAAGTGAATGAATAGGCGGCAGACTACAATTCGGGTTCTGCCACTCAGCTGGTTAAAGCGATCGCCCCACGATGTCATTAACTACCACACCCTAAACAACTACTCTTACTTTAACGGCTGAAGCCGCCTCCCATGGGTTACGGAATGCCGCCCAAAAATAAGAACTTCATCAAGTGATGGCTATTCCTGTAGAGGTCTGGTGAGGATGAATTTGGCTACGGAGTTGGTAGGGGGCATAGCTCTAAGCGATCGCCTGCCTTGGGTTCCAAGATTTTGGTAGTCAGCTGATTTTGCGCCAACACGGCCTGCACGTCGGCTACGCTGCCTGTGGCTCGAATTACCGACATTAATAATCCTTCTAGGGTGACATCGCCCCCGGCTGCGGTAGGCAAGATGATCTGAGGCTTGAGCCACTGAGCCACTTGCAGAGCCGTTTTGCCGCCCTGAAGAATTGGCCCCAGCAACGGCAGCTCCAAATTGACCAGGGGGGTAATCACTACATCCACGGGCGCGGCTTGCTGCAGGGTGGGCGAATGGAACCCATGCGGTTCGTAATACAAACTGCTGCCTGTAGTTAGCCCTCGCACCAGGTAACCATTCTCGGTGAGCAGTGGCCCAATTGGGGAACCAGGAACGGCTTGAATCGTGACCCGATCCGCTAATGTAAACGACTCACCATGGGCGATCGCTGTCACCTGCTCGTAGCCCAATTCCCGCACCAGTTTAGCCGCATTGGGTGAAGCTAACACGGGAATGCTGCGGTCGAGCGCCTTTAGGGTCGGCGGATGGGCGTGATCCTCTAGTCCTTGGGACAACAAAATCAGGTCAATGGCGTCAGGAATGGCGCGCGGGATGCTGCGACTGGCCTTAAATAGCCACTCCTGGTTAGCAAATGTCAAGTCCCCGACTAGCCAGGGGTCGAGCAATATCCGCTGACCCTCCAGTTCAATCAGCCAGGAGTTATTGTCTAACCAGGTCAAATACATAGAGTCAAATCCTACAGAGCACGCGATGGACAACTAGCCTCAACCCCCTCCCCCTTTTCATGTATGCCGAATGCTATCAGCCCTCTCCCGCTCTGGGAGAGAGCCTTTGAGCCACTCTTGCTCCCCTTCTCCTTTCATGGGAGAAGGGGCCGGGGGATGAGGGTCTACTAAAGTTACACATCGCGTATAGAGCAAGCTCAAAGACGACCCAAACGCTGTCCACCTAGAGCGCTTCGCCTTTGGCACGAGATTTAGCCCGGGCAGCGCTCTTTTTCAGCGCATCTAGCCGTGATTCATACTTCTTGCGCTGAGCCTTCTTGGGGGATTGCTCAATCAAAATTTTGAGAGCGCTGCCCAGGCTCTTGTAGGCATTGGGCAAGGTGTAACCAAACCGGGTGGCTAGGGCGATCGCCTTCTCATCCGCCTCAACGGCATCTTTCAAGGTTTTTTCGCCATTGTTGCGCTTAAATAGCCGCCAGCCCGACACGCCGCACAGACCCAACGCCAACAGCAGCAGCAGCCCATCCTGCACCCAAAGTTCTCCGACTGCACCGCCTAGCCCAATGGCAAGAGCAGCCATTTCCCAACCGTCTTTGGGGACGGTGTCATTTTGCACCCGAGCGACTTCGTGCCAAAACATCAAATTGCGCTGATCTAGCGCCAGAGCTTCCCACTTCACTAGGTCAATCTGCACTTCGACCTGGTCTTTGCCAATTTCTTCACTGGTAATCAGGGGTGGGTTCACGCCTGGAGACGCCTCTACGGTTACCCAGCTTCTCAGCTCGGGGGGGAGTAGAGACTTCAACCGACGCAGTTCACTCAAATCGGCTCTAGCAGAAGACGCAGCGTAGGATGTCATAGCGGGTTGCCCTAGCAAATCACAATAAAAATATACATTT
>JAYUYI010000328.1:0-1664 GCA_043752545.1 Thermoleptolyngbya sp. | reverse complement strand
CTGAGCACCATTAAAGCTCGAATGCAAACCCAGGCAGATACTGAAAAAACCAGTCGTCGAAACACATTAATGGAAAGCTCAATCAAGTGGAACCTGAGCGCTCTGATCTCTGGATTTTTGTTTGCCTATGTTTGGTACCTAACTCGCTGGGCACGAGGAGCTAGGAAAAAACGCAATAAGGTATCCCAGGTATCCGCATAGTCATCGTACAAATCTTGATTGTCAACCCTTAAAATCCTTCGGTCATAAGCGCTGTAGTCAGGGCTATAAAACTCCGAATCCCACGCAGTTTGCTGCGTGGGATTCGGAGTTTTGGCTTTGGGAAACGGCGCTAATTTTGCGGGACTGGAGCTTGGGTTGCACTTGCCCGTCGAGAAACACCTGGGCTGCGAATCTCAGCGATTCTGGACTGGAGTACAGCAACAGCCTGAACATATTGCGGATCTGCTTGACTTGCCAAGGAGTTGGGAGTAGACGACAATCGTTGGCGATCGCTGTCGGTAAGGTCGATGCGGACATCTGGAGCAATGCCCAAATGACTAATATCAGTGCCATTGGGAGTGTAGTAGTGCGCAATGGTCACGGCTAGGCCAGACCCATCGGAAAGGGAATGCACCGATTGCACCAGCGCTTTACCGAAGGTTTGACTACCGACCACAGCGGCTCGGCGGTTGTCTTTTAAGGCACCTGTCAAGATCTCACTAGAGCTAGCAGAGTTACCATCGACTAGAACAACTAGCGGCAACTTGGTGAGAGCCGAATTGTCGGCCAAAATCTCTTCGCTGGCACCGTTGCGATCTACTGTTTTAACGATTGCTCCGTCGGGCAGCCACATCCGAGAGATTTCTATACTGGCTTGAAGCAAACCACCCGGGTTGCCGCGCAGATCTAAGACGAACCCATCCACACGCTGCGTCAGCAGATTTTCGATCGCCCGTCGCATTTGGTCGGCGGCGTGCGAGCTAAACTCTGAAAGGCGGATGTAGCCTATGCGAGCACCCTGTTCTTGTTTGAGAGAAGACTGAACGTTAGGAAGTTCGATGCGCGCTCTAGTTAGGGTTAAATCGAAGGATTCGGTGTCGGGACGTTGCAGACGTAGCACAATCTGGGTGCCCACCTCACCGCGAATGCGGCTGGATGCATCTTCAAGGTTCATGCCCTCTGTCGTGACACCATCAATTGATAGAATGCGATCGCCCACCCGAATCCCTGCGGTTGAGGCCGGTGAGTTGGGGATCGGCTCCACAATTGTAATCTCTCCCGTTTTCTCGTCTGCCTGAAGCCGAATTCCCACCCCTGAGAGTTCTCCGGTAGTTTGATTCGTCAGAGCCTCGTACTGGCTAGGATCCATGAACCGCGTGTAAGGATCTTTCAGTGTTTGTAAGACTCGACGCAACGCAGCATATGCTTCTGCCTGAGAGCTGTAGCTACCTCCCAAAAGCTCTTGCCGTGCTGCCAACCAGTCGGTTTGGTTAAACGTGGTATCGACATACTCACGATTTACGATTTGCCAAGCTTCATCCAAAATCGCCTTGGGGCTGTTTTCTAACGCAGCCTGGACAGATGTACTGAGTACGGGCGTCAACAAAGAAACGGTAGCGGCGGCTGCCAAGGTTCCACTAAAGATGGCAACATTAAGCAAACGAGCGCGCTTGAAAAGTTGA
>JAYUYI010000327.1:0-4475 GCA_043752545.1 Thermoleptolyngbya sp. | reverse complement strand
AATCCTCAGGTTTGCCATCAGGATCAAGCTATTGCTGGGTCTAGCTGTCAAATAACCAACCACACTGGTTTCGATATAAACGGTTTCACTCATCCACTCAACCCCGCAATTAGCTTGAGAATGCGATCGGTTACTGTCTTTAGCTCAGCATCAATAGTTTCTAGCGATCGCGGCGGTTCAAACACATAAAAGTGTCGATTAAACGGAATCTCATAGCCCACCTTGGTTTTCTCGTGGTCGATCCAGGCATCTGCTGCATGGGGCAATACCTCGCGCCGAAAGTAAGCCTCTACGTCTTGGTCGAGCGGCACATTTTCGGTATCTCGCAGTTTGCTATCGGTCTGGGGTTTGCCCTTCAGCTTGCCTTTGGTGTGCAGCACAATCTCGCCCTGTTGATCCCGCAAGGGTCGCTCAATTGTAATGGTGCGATAGCCAAACGCTTCGGTTTTGAATAAGCGCGATAGGGGTGCGATCTTGACCGTGCCGCCTGCTGGAGCCGTTGGCGGTGGTGCCCCTTTGGCGATGACCTGGCGGGAAAGCTCTTTGCCGTTGGGGGTGAGGGCGATCGCCAAATCTGCCTCGGTGCAGTCGCCAAACAGTTGCGTAATCGTCGCGATCTGCGCCTCGCTCATCTCCTTACGTTTGCTGCCCAAACTCTTGCGCATCTTTTGCCAAAAGCTACTGGCATCAATCAGCTGCACTAGCCCTTTGCGCTGCGCTGGCTTGTGGTTAGAGAGCACCCACACATAGGTCGAAATGCCCGTGTTGTAGAACATATCGGTAGGTAGTCCCACGATCGCCTCCACCAAGTCATGCTCTAACGCATAGCGCCGAATTTCGCTCTCACCGCTGCCCGCCCCGCCGGTAAACAGCGGCGACCCGTTTAGCACAATCCCAAACCGACTGCCGCCATCTTGCTCTGGACGCATCTTGCTGATCAAATGCAGCAAAAACAGCAGCGATCCATCCGACACACGCGGTAGCCCTGCCCCAAACCGCCCCGCAAAGCCCAGCGTCTCGTGTTCCTTAACTATTTCCTTTTGTACCTTCTTCCACTCCACCCCAAACGGCGGATTCGACAGCATGTAGTCAAACTGCTTGGCCGGGTGCCCATCGTCCGACAGCGTATTGCCGGCAATAATGTTGTTAATATCTTGCCCCCGGATTAGCATATCGGCTTTGCAAATCGCATACGACTCTGGGTTCAGCTCTTGCCCAAACATCGTCAGCCGCGCTTTGGGGTTGTGCTCTGTTAGATATTCTCCTGCCACCGACAACATGCCGCCTGTTCCTGCTGTTGGGTCGTAGATGGTTCGCACCACTCCCGGCTTAGCCAACACATCGTCATCTTCAATGAACAGCAGGTTCACCATCAGCCGAATTACTTCACGCGGCGTAAAATGTTCTCCTGCCGTTTCGTTTGAGAGTTCGGCAAAGCGGCGAATCAGTTCTTCAAACACCAACCCCATCTGGCTATTGGGCACGGTAGTTGGATGCAGGTCAATCTGGGCAAACTTCTCTGTAACTTGATAGAGCAATCCGCACTTTTTTAAGCGATCGACCTGTACGGCAAACTCGAAGCGATCGAAAATATCCCGCACCGCTGGCGAAAAGGCTTGAATATAGTCACCGATATTTTTGGCGATATTGTCTTGGTCGCCCATCAGGGTCGGCAAATCTAGCGCCGACGTATTGTAGAAGTTTTGTTTCGACTGGCGCAATAAAAATGGCTCTGGGTTAATGCCGCTGCCCGTCCTTTTCTCTAATTCTTTGAGGACTGCCGCCTTGGTATCGGTCAAAACGCAGTCTAGCCGCCGCAGTACGGTAAACGGCAGAATCACTTTGCCATAGTCAGATTGCTTGTAGTCGCCCCGCAGTAGGTCAGCTACCGACCAAATAAAGGCAGAAAGAGAGGCTTGGTTCATGGGCGGGCAGGTTGGGCGATCGGGGGCAACCCTCATGATAGGTCAGCGACCGACTGGCTTGGCGCTGTTTGTTACTGCCCAGTTGGCACCAACCAGTTAGCACTAACGGCACCAACCAGGATGGCGCGATCGCACCAGCAATCTCACAGATCTGACAAAATGGCTAAAATTTCCTTCCAATAAACCCGGCTAAACGACTCTTCGGGGCCGAGCTGAGACTGTTCTAGTAGCCCTTCACTGCGCACGGAAACGGTTTCACCCTGTTTAATTACAATCCGAGCATGGGGTGCAAGCGAGTGCGTTAAGGTAAGTTCTGTGTCGGTAGGAGTGTATAAAATGACGATGTTGCTGCTGTCATAGAAACAGCCTTCGCGCTCCAAAATGGTGCCGTCATATTCTGCAATCAGCAGATCCAGTTTGGGATTTCTCAACAGGCTTTGAATTTTGGTGTTGTAATGGCCAGTCAAACTTTTCTCGGCGCGGTTAACAAAAATGCCATCTCGGCAGGCGGCACCAATGGTCAAGGTGGGATGCTGATTGAGAATGTGATCGACTAGTTCTCGCAGCTCTTTGAGCGTGATGTCATTGAAGGTGACGATGGGAATCCGGGCATTGCCGCCGGCAGGGAAAAAGGTTTCTAGGATTTTGGATGTGACATCGACGCGATCGCCAACGGCGGGTCTGAGGTGCATGTAAACGCCGGGAGCCGAGTTGATTTCGATGATGCCAAAGTTGCCCTCTTTCCAAGAACGCGACAGGTCAGCGGTGAGCACGTCGATATCCAGGCAAACTAACCGAAAGTGTTGGGCAATATCTTGCGCCAGCATGATGTTGTCGGGATGGACGTTGGCAGTGGCATCGACGCTAACGCCCCCAGACGAAAGGAGAGGTGGGCGAGTCTAAGCGTTCGGGTTTGGTGTTTTCTAGGTCAATTAGGTCGGCAATGGTCGAACTCAGCAGCGCTATCTCCGGCGTTAATTTATCGCAGGTTAATTTGTGTTAGTCTTCCCTCATCTGATTGAGTAGGATGGTTCCTATGCGTCGCTCCCAGTTATTCGCTGTTACGATCATGGCTCTAGCGGGCTTGCTAAAGTCGGTTGCGCCAGTGTTGGCCGATTCGTTGCCTTCAGCGGCTCCGGCTAATGCGCCTGCGTTTATTCCGCAGGGCTATCGACCCATTGCTGGCGAAGGCTGGACGTTTTCGGTGCCTCCAGATTGGCAAACTACAGAAATTACGCCGCCAACGGTGGGGGCGATCGCGATCCCGGCTCAGCTCAGCGACAGCCAAGGACAAATTCTCGTCAACCTAGCGATGCAGCCGCTAGAGGGAGCGGTAGCTAACTACATTCCTCAAAGTTTGGAAGGGATGGCCAACTTTGGCATCACCATCCATGCTCAGCGCGAGGTGACGTCTGGGGCAGCAGCGGGCGTTGAGGTCGAATCTACGTTTCCGTCAACGCCTCCAGCGCGGGTGTGGCAGCGGATTTTTGCCAGCGGCAATCGGGGCTATGTGCTCACCTGCGGCACACTCGAAACCAATGCTGAAGCAGCACGCACCACCTGCGCAACGATTCTCAACACGTTTCAGATTTCGCTGTAATGGCTTAGGCCAACACCGCCAAAATCAGCGCGGCTAGGGCGATCGCCGCTAGCCAGGTCATGGTTTTGAGCGCCCATGCCCGCTGGACAAACCGGAGCTGCACCAAGATTGTCAGGTAAATCCCTTGGGTAACGGTGGTGAGAAACAGCCCTAGGGACAAATTCGGTGGGATCAGCGGCTTTAAAGCCTCGCTCCAGCGTCCTGGTGCGATCGCATTCACGATCAGTAACAGCGCCTCGACTAACACAGCGGCTGTGCCGATTCCCACCCATGTCCCTAAAATGCCTCGAATTAGATAGCGTCCATCTTGCCACACTCGATTCATGTCAATACTTTCGTTCTTGGGGCTGAAACAGGGTAATCGCCACGGGGCGATAGCGAATGTCGATCCCGGCTGGAGAATAGTATGCCATGGTATGTTTGAGAAAATTGCTGTCATCGCGATCGCCATAATCTTCGCGGCAGTGGGAGCCTCGGCTTTCTTGGCGGTTCAGTGCGCCCGTCAAAATCAGTTCGCCGACGATCAGCAAACTTTGCAGTTCTAGAGCTTCGACCAGTTCGCTATTCCACACCGTGCCTTGATCGTCTAGGTAAACCTGCTCGGCCTGCTGGCGCAGGATGCGCAGTTTTTCTAATCCCTCGGCCATGACGCTGGCGGTGCGAAACACGCCGCAATGCTCGGTCATGCAGTCTTGGAAGGCTTGGCGAACCTGCCCAATCCGATACTGACCGGGCTGGTCTAATAGCCCCTGAATCCGCTGCTCGGCTTCGCTGATATAGTGCTGCTCGTCAATTTCAGGGAGTTTGCGCTGCTCCACGTAGCGGGCGATCGCCGCTCCGGTTCTGCGGCCATAGACCACACATTCCAGGAGTGAGTTGCTGCCCAGTCGGTTGGCTCCATGCACCGACACACAGGCGGTTTCCCCAGCGGCAAAAAACCCGTCTACTAG
>JAYUYI010000326.1:0-4475 GCA_043752545.1 Thermoleptolyngbya sp. | reverse complement strand
CTGGAAAAACTCCATTCATTACACCTATAAGTACTACGATCGAATTATTAGATTTTAGTCCCTTTGTTTTTCGCACAAATGCGAATACTTACACAGGTGGTACAGCATTAGCAAAGTATGCGTTAACTAAATTGAAAGAAAAAAATATTGCCATCTTTCGCGACCCTGCAAGTACTTATAGTCAAGAGCTTGAATCTCGATTTAGTACTGACATTAAGCTAGGAGGTGGAAATATTGTAGATAAATTTGACCTTTCTAATTCTAGTTTGAATATTGCGGATAGTATTGACCAAGCTATTGAGCAAGGAGCAAAGGCCATATTCTTGGTTCCCGCTCCTGGATCTGTGAAAAAGGCGTTAGAGGTTGTTACCATCAACCGTGGGCGATTACCGCTGATTGGAGATATGGCTAACCTATATACACTTGACACCTTAAAAGTGGGTGGCAAAGATGCTGTGGGCATGGTACTGGCACCTTCCTGGCACGTTGATGCAGATCCCAATTCAGCCTTTTCTCGTGAATCTAGAGCACTCTGGAAGTCAGATGTAAACTCGGCTACAGCAACCTCCTACAACGCTGCACAAGCAATCATCGAAGCCCTAAGGCGAGAGACAAATCCTAGCCGTTCAGGTATTCAAAAAGCACTTACGGCATCAGACTTCTCTGCAAATGGAGTTTCTGGAGAATTTCGTTTTCAGTCGGGTGATGCAAACACAGCAGTTCAACTGGTAGAAATTCGCTCAGCTAATCCTTCTCGTTCTGGTACAGGATATGATTTTGTCCCCATACGCTAATCGCCCTCAAGCAGTTGAAAACAGAACGAAATTAGAGCAATCGAAGGTCGGGAACAGTTTAGAGGGGCGATCGCATGTTCTACTCGATTGAGGCGATCGATTCCCCAACCGAGCAGTTTTCTAAGACAATACCGTAGTCAGACTCGAAGAGACGGTTGGAACAGTGCAACAACGGACGCGATCGCGACTTGCTTGTCATGGTGTTGGGCTAGGCAGCGATTGATAAGGGGGTTCACATTGCGAATTGTAGCGAAGGTCTACATCGCCCATTAAAACTTGGGCAGCACCGCCGATAACAAAGCCAGTGGACACACCGTCACCCAGGCAAAATTCATACGAGTAAATGGTTTCATTGCCACTAAAACGAGACGAAAGCAGCTTCCAAATGGGCGGGCGATAGCCGAAGATATATTCGTAAAAGCGAGAGGCTTCTGATTGACTGTATTCGAAGCTATCTGGATACGCTGAGCTGTTGATATTCAGGTTGATTGATTGCGCCCGGTTGTCGATAAATGTAATGGCAAACCGATCAATTCGTGTATTTGGAAAAACGCGCCGCAGACCCGCAGGTGAGTAGGTGTATGTAACTCGCGTGATGCCGTTTTCGGTGCGGGTCAAGCGTGTCCAGTAGGAACCAAAGTAGCGTTCTATGGCTTGTGGCGATTGATTCAACACGTAGCGACCAGCGGCTGGCGATCGCTCGGCAATGCTGATCATTAACGTAGTGGCGATCGCACCCAGCAAGAAGCGGTGAAAGATTTTCATAGCGGTACAGGAACGTGCTGCCCGTAACTTCCACCCCAAAATCTACTATTCCGCAAATGGATAGTGTGTCAAGTTAAAATCGTAATACTTTAATCGACATCCCTAATCGGCATATCCTAAAAATCTTGACAGAAATAATAGTGCTTGATGCATTGCTGTTGACGTCCTGTTTGACTTTCTACAGGGTTACCTGATTGGATCGATTCCTTTTGTCCGTTAGAAGTTCCAATTAATTGAGAAGTTCCAATTAATTAAGCATGGCAAAAAAAGCAGGTTCTAGTGATGCAATCCGTCACTAAAACCCGCTGCTAGGAATAATGACAGGCTGAAGGGCATGCCATGCCCTTCAGCTATCTCATGTTAAACCAAGACATTGCCACCAACTATCAAGTTGTTGACGTTGACGTTATCCAGTGTCGCCAATGTTGTAAAGTTGGCTCCGCCTGTGGTGCCATTTTGGTCAATTTGAACCAGCGCCCTAGAACCCAATTGGGTGAATCTGAGGAAGCTGGATGTAACTGGAGTAGACCCAAGGTAATCAAACAACACCGTTAAGTCGAGTGTGTCTTGAGTGATGTTGAAGTCTGTAATGCGATCGCCTTTTTGATTCAAGGCCGTGTAGACAAACTGGTCGTTGCCGCTGCCGCCTGTCAGGGTGTCGTTGCCATTGCCACCGATTAAGGTATCGTTGCCGCTGCTGCCGTTGAGGGTGTTGGACTTGCCATTCCCTGTGAGCACATTGTCTAACGAGTTACCCGTACCGTTGATGTCATTGTTGCCTGTCAGAGTTAGATTCTCAACGGAGTGACGCAGAGTCCATGAGCGAGACGAGAGCACGAGATCGGTGCCTTCGTTGTCGTTCTCAATGGTGCGATCGCCTGCGCTTTCAACCATGTAGGTATCGTTACCCAAACCACCCGTCATGGTATCGCTGCTGGTTTTACCATCCAAGATGTCGTTGCCATCTAGGCCAGTGAGTGAGTTGCGACCATCGTTCCCGCTCAAGCTATTGTCCAGACTATTACCTGTAGCATTGATGGAGCTATTGCCCGTCAAGGTCAAGTTCTCGATATGGTCGGTCAATGTGAATGATGCTGAAGAACGCACCAAATCAATTCCTTCATTTGCATTCTCAACCACAACATCGCCGGAGCTATTGACGATATAGGTATCGTTGCCGCCCAGGCCGCTAAGCAGGTTGTTGGCGTTGTTTCCGGTGAGCACGTTATCTAGGCTATTGCCCGTGCCTGCGATCGCCCCATTGCCAATCAGCGTCAGGTTCTCAACATTGGCATCCAATGTCCAGCTAATGGAGGAACGCACCAAATCGGTGCCCTCGCTGGGGGTTTCAACAAGCACATCCCCAGCATCCACGATGTAGGTGTCGTTGCCCAGTCCACCCACCAGCGTATCGGCTCCCAAACCGCCGTTGAGGGTATCATTACCAGCCAACGCCCGCATCACGTCAGCGCGGTTGGTGCCGACCAGATTATCGTTCCCATTGGTGCCCGTAATCTGGTTGCTGCCTTGAGTCACCGTGATGTTGACTGTGGCAATGGAGGTGAGGCTACCGATATCCTGTAGCGTATACGTGAAGCTGTCTGTACCCGCAAAGCCTACGGTTGGAGTGTAGGTGAAGGTATTGTTAGCATTCTTGACCACTGTACCGCTAGCAGGGTTGGTGAAGCTGGCGATCGTCAGCGGATCGTTGGCATCCACCTCTGCGTCATTGACGAGCACAGAGATGACTACGGATTGCAGGTCGGAGGTCACAGCAGCGTCATTAGCAGCCACAGGCGCTTCGTTGACATTGGTGAGACTGAGGCTGAAGCTGGTGCTGACATCTGGGGTGCTGCCAACGGTGGCATCGTCTACATTCACCGCAACCGCATAGCTCGGTTTTACCTCAACGTTAAGGTCAATATTCGCCTTGAGGAAGAGTGCGGTGCCGTCCAGCTCAAACAAGCTAGCATCGGCACCGCTGAGGTTGAGGGCGTTGTTGCCCAAGCCGTCGTCGGTAACACCAATGTCAGCGACTTTGATCCGCATGGTGGTGCTGGTGTTTTCTGCCAGGGTGGTGACGGCGTTGGTCAATGCGATCGCGGTCGGGGCGGCGTTGATGGGCACCAGATTTAGCCCCACCAGGACGGGGTCGTGGTCGGAGGAGCGGAAGGGATTGGGCGCGTAGAGGGTGGTGTCGTTGCGGTCTTCGGCAGCAGCTTCACCAGTAGTCAGCACATCGTCGTTGTAGTCGAGGGTAATCGGCTCATCGGCGTTGATATTCCACTTGGCCGCACCTGTGACTTGAGCTAGCAGACTGGAGGTGACTAGGGCATGGTCAAGCGACCCGCTCTGACCTTGGAACACGAAGGAATCGGTAGAGGTCGTCAATCGCGTCAATCCACCCGCCCGCAGCACGTCGATGGGGTCTTCTTCGGTGTAGGCGTTGAGATCTCCCAGCACCATGACATCGCTGTCACCTGTTGTGGTTTGCAGCTGCGTGACAAAGTTCAAAAGGGCATTGGCCTGCGCGACACGAGTGGCATTGGATAGTCCTTGGCCATCCCCTTGATCGGCATCGCCGGGCAGGTTTGCCGCCGAACCCTTGGACTTGAAGTGGTTGATAACGGAGGTGAACGTTTCCCCGGTGGCATTGACGCTAAAGGTTTGAGCCAGCGGTGGTCGGGCGGTATTAAAGGCAGGGTCATTGAAATAGACGGCGTTCCCCACAGGCGTGACCGCGCTGGGTTTGTAGATGAACGCGACTTTGATTTCATCGGTGCCCGAATTGCCTGTGGTGTTTGCCAGCAAAATAAAGGCATAGGTGCCAGCACCAGCCACCGCGTTTAGCCCATTCACCAAGTCAGCGATCGCCGAATTAGGCCCATCCCCGTCATTTTCCATTTCAATCAGACC
>JAYUYI010000325.1:0-1670 GCA_043752545.1 Thermoleptolyngbya sp. | reverse complement strand
ATCCATCCATTAACCACAGCATCTGGTGTTGTATGCCCAGCTGCAATGTTTTCACCCACCGCCGACCACGTGTATCCCGATGCCGAAACCCGTTGACTAGAGCTAGAACCATCTGCACCCGTGTGGCTAAAGAAATCAAGATTTCCCATGTTTTGGCTGTGGGTCTGAGCCGCAGCCGTCAGCTTGCTGTTCAATGTCAACGGCTGTAGCCCGTTTTGTTGCCGGAACACGTTGGTCAAACGCAATACTTCCGAGGTAAATGGAGGTGGAGCAGGGGGAGTCCCGGTAGTTGCCGCAGGAGACTCCACTGTTAGGCTGTAATTCGTGTTAGCCCCTTGAGCGCGCACCCGGACAAAATAGGTACCAGCCGATAGCTTAGATCGATTTAGAGTCCCCGCACGAGTTGGGCTAGCAGTGGTGCTAGCCAGAATTTCATTTTGACTAATTTGGCCGTTGCCATTCAAATCGCAAATGAACTCGGCAACTACCCCACGGCTAGATGGTTTTACGTTCAAATTAAAACTGCTGCCAGCCTTGAGGCTGACTTTGTAGATGTCATCCCGATCGCCAATCCCTACCCACTCCTTTAAGGAAATTTTGGTGGATTTGAGATTGACTGTCCTAGCACTACCAAGAGTTCGTCCAGCGGTATCTGTCGCCATTACCAACCCTCCAGAGTTGCAAATCGGTTACTTCTCCTAGTAAACCCACTTACAAGGGGGTAATGCCAACCCGAGATATACGCAAATTGCTCGCAGCCTCATTCGCTTCACATGCTGCTTTAACCAAACCAGCTCCCCCATTCTTCCCACTGCTGCCCAGAAACAAGCTTCATCCTTCATCTCTCCTCCTTCATCCCTCCTCCTTCATCCTTCAACTCTCCCGTACTGCGCCACCTTGAATCCTTCTCCTTGTTCTTGTTGCTTCAGCCACGCCCATAGCTGATCGCCGTAGGAAAAATGCCACCATTCAGTTGGATGGCGGCAAAACTCGGCCTGACGCATGACCCGGTTGAGCAATTGGCGGTGATGGTGAAAGGCGGTGTGGCTGGGGTGCGGCTGCGTCGTGGTAGCCGCCGGGGCATAGTGGTTGGGGTAAGAGCGGGGCGATAGTTCATCAATGGGAGACCCCATGTCGATCGGTTCGCCATCGGCAGTGACTAGGGTGATATCGATCGCCGCTCCGGTGCTATGGGGTGGCGGCGTCAGGGGGTCAGAATTGGGCACTGCCCAAAATTGATGCACCTGCGCCAGAAACTCTTGGCGTTGAATAGGCGTCAGGTGATCGGGGGTGAGCTGATGCGATCGCACCAATTGCTCCAACGTATAGTCCACCATATATTGCTGCACTGGCAGGGGGCGGTAGGCATCAAAAATTTGAATCTGCCAGCCTGGACAATGCTGCTGGAGAGCAGTTTGAGCCATTAGCAGGCGCTCGACCACGCTCTGGCGCAAACAATACGGAGAGCGATCGCCATAGGGAGCACCCAGTGCTACATAAGGATGGGGATGCTGCACTGCAAATTGCTGCAAGGGAATGGGCACCAGCGGCTCATGACAGTCTCGAATCGGGATGTGTTGGTAAGGCTTCATCGACAGCTGCTGCAAAACGATCGGACTAGAACAAACGCGGTCAAGCTCTGAGATGCTTCGGGGCAGATATTCCCTCCA
>JAYUYI010000324.1:0-4483 GCA_043752545.1 Thermoleptolyngbya sp. | reverse complement strand
AGTGGCTGAGAACAGCTCGGCAGTGGCTGAGAACAGCAATGCGCCGAGGGTGAGGTCTGTTAGATTTGCCCACCCTCAGATTCCAGGCTTTGATTCTGCCTAAAAGTTGGATCTTTGATGCCAAAAACCAAGTTTTTTAGGCAGAATTTATAGTTCACAGCCCCAACCTGTGGCTAGGTCGAGGCGATCGCTTCGGCGATGGGCACATAGCCCAACTGTTCCAAATGAGTCAGTACTTTTATTGTGCTTTCCTCCAGCGACTCCTCGTCCGTCTTGCATTCCACGTCTGCATTCAACGGCGCTTCATAGGGGTCATCAATGCCCGTAAATTGTTTAATTTCTCCGGCTCGTGCTCGTTTATACAGGCCCTTCACATCGCGCTGTTCACAAATGGCCAGCGGTGCATTGACATACACTTCGACAAAGTCACCCGTGCGCTGTCGCACCTCATCGCGAGTCGCACGGTAGGGTGAAATGGCCGAAACGAGCACCACTACGCCATTGCGACTGAGGAGATGTGCCACAAAGCCAATACGGCGGATGTTTTCATCCCGGTCTTCTTTGCTAAAGCCTAACCCTTTGGTCAGATATTGCCGGACGATGTCGCCGTCCAAAACTTCTACTTTGAGGCCGCGATCGCGCAATTCTTGCTCAACGGCCATCCGAATTGTTGTTTTGCCTGCACCGCTTAAACCTGTAAACCAAACCGTTACACCACGCTGTTCCACTCTACTCGTTACTCCTTATTGAAAGCGTTACAAAATTATTGTCAGAGTTAACAAAACTGAAGATTAGTCTACTCTATATGCTCCCGCCTGTGAGCTGTTGGCGGGTGATGCCGCCTGAAGCCGGTCTGGCAAAGGCGCGCCGCAGCTCTTGCAAAAGCGCGCATCGTCATCATGCACCGACAGCCCGCAGGTTGTGCAAGTCACGTCAACCCGATTGCTGGTTTTAACTAGCTGTTTAATCAGATCTCCTAGCTGCCAGGGGATAAAAACAATGCCCGTTAGCACCATTAAAATCGTCATCAAGCGCCCCATTTCAGAAATAGGGACAATATCTCCTAATCCAGCCGTTGAAATAGTAGACACTGAGAAATAAACTGCATCTAAAAAGGTGCTAAATAGCTCGGCGTTAACGGGATGTTCAACTTGATAAATCAGCCCCGAGTACACAAACACAATTGCAAACAAGGTGAAAACAATTCGAACAAAAATGGCAACATCTTCACTAGTAACATAGCCAAAAATTGTTTTCCCTTCAATGAATCGGATTAGCCGTAAAATTCTAAACCAGCGAAAAATGCGAATAAATCGAATATCGACGGCTCCTAAAACAAAGGGGAGGACTGCCATTAAATCAATTAAGCCATATAGACTAAAAATAAATTTTAGGCGATTTTCGGCACACCAAACTCGGAGTAGATATTCAGCCGAAAAAATAATTAAAATAATTGTATCTAGAACATCTAGAGTATTTCGAAGATCTGGCGAGATGGCATAGGTCTGGGCAGCAAAAATCGCAGAGGACAGTAGCACTAACCCCGTAATCATCAGGTTAATGAATTTGCCAATGGGTGTTTCAATATCGTCGAGGTAGAAACTAATTTTTTGCCGCAAGTGCATGAGAAAAAATATAAAAGTTAGGTGTCTGCACAGAGAGGAGGGTCAACCATGACTTCAGGCGATCGAGGAAATGCCTGGTACCCTGACGGGGATCGAGGGCGATCGCCTCTCTGCTTAAATCAGCTTAAACAAGCTGCGTTCAACCCATTCAGCCCGTGATGCGCCGTGCAGTGTATCGTGAGGTTAATGGTTAATCCTGGTGTTTCAGTTCCCCTCTCACATTCAAATTCTAGAATCCTCCTATGTCTGATGCCAAAGAGTTTTTAGTCGGCGATCGCGTCCGAGTCGTGGCCTTACCGCCCTATATTAAAACTGCTGAACCCATGCCCATGCTGCGCCCGCCTAACCTGATTCATCTGGGGGAAGAAGGCATTGTGCTCGATCGCAGGCCAGGGGGGTATTGGGGAGTGCGCTTTGATCGAGGTGCATTTTTATTGGAGAGCCAATATTTGGAAGGTGTTGTAGAAAATGTAGAGTGACGCTTGACATCAGTAATGCTTGACATAAATATAGGGCGTGGAAATGCTATTCCCACGCCCTGCTTCGGTACGAAATTAGTACGAAATTAAGCTAGTGTAAAAAATATTGCGTTTCGTAGACGCGCCGCTGACAAAATTAGTCACCGACCAATCAGCTCGTGATCAATTAATTGAGTTCAGCTTTTTTAGCCGCTGCGCCTACAGGGATAACAGTTAAAGCTTGAGTTTTAGTGCTCTTTTGGCCAGACCAATTCATCCCCACAACAGCATAGGTTTGGTTATTTTGATTTTGAAACGTATCACCTACAATCAGCGTTGCTTGGGAACTGAATGTGCCCAAAAATCTTTGGTGAGCATCCATTAATAGATATTGCATAAAACCTCCTGGATAGTTCTGGGACGTTATTCTTTGACGGGATACGTAGTATGTTTGAATGAAAAGCATTCAACAGAACTACCCACCCTCACACATTCTCAAGAAGATGGAAGGGTGCGCTGAGCAATTATTGAGCATCTGTGCAGATGCCTCCTCCCTTCTTATATCATTTCTACGCCGCCACAACGGAGAATGTAAGAGTTCATAGAGCAAGTTCTGGAACGTTAAGTTAAAAATAATAAGTAAAGAATTGAGACACAAAAGTTAATCCATTATTTAAGAACGCTTGTACTATAGGGGCTGGCGATGAGGTAAATTTATCTGGCTAAAATATTAGTCTTGAGGCCGATTTGCAGCGAGTTTGGCTGCGAATTTTTGTCTGGGCTATGGGGTTGAGCCAAAGTACAGATATGGACGCGGGAGTCAAAAAAATGCGCTTGGAGGAGGCGATCGCCCAGTAAGTAGCGCGATCGCCTCCGAGCTACTCTCTCATTTATGCAGCTCTAGCCCCCCCCTTTAGCCTAAAAATAGGCAGGCTTTGCATAGCAGACTGGTTAGGTTCTGTCGAGTTTTTGTTTTTTTGGGAGCCGGGTATTTAGAATAGTTAATATATCTTTACATTTGGTGTGTATGCAAACTGCGATCGCCCGTCCCACTGGCACCGTCTGGCAATGGCGGGGGCAATCTGTTTACTACGTCAAGGCAGGGGAGCCGCATCCAGATCGACCTCCCCTGCTTCTAGTGCATGGGTTTGGAGCCTCAACTGACCATTGGCACAAGAACATTGACGGCTTAAGTCAAGAGTTTGAGGTCTGGGCGATTGATTTGCTTGGCTTTGGGCGCTCTGCTAAGCCTAACTGGGTCTACAGTGGCGATTTCTGGCGCGACCAGCTGCACGATTTTATTACCGAGGTGATTGGCCGCCCCACCGTGCTAGTAGGCAATTCGTTAGGGGGCTATGCGGCATTGTGTGTGGCAGCACAACGGCCTCAGTCGGCAGCAGGGCTGGTGCTGTTGAACTGTGCCGGGCCGTTTACCGAAGCTGCCCCCCTCACCCAGCCTGACCCAGTGCGGCACGTGATAGGAAAAGCAGTGCGATCGCTGCTGCTGCAACCCCTACCCAGCTTTTTGTTGTTCCAATATGTGCGGCAGAAATCGGTGATCCGCAAGACACTGCAAAAAGTGTACTTAGATCAAACGGCAGTGACCGACCAACTAGTAGACGATATTTATCGTCCTTCCTGCGATCCGGGAGCGGCTGTGGTGTTTGCGTCGGTATTTAAGTCGCCCCAAGGCGAAAAAAATGATGTGTTGCTGAGCCAAATGACCTGCCCACTATTAATGCTGTGGGGCACAGGCGACCCTTGGATGCAGTCCACGGCAAGGGGCGCAACGTTTCGTCAGTATTATCCGGGTCTGAGCGAACATTATCTTCAGGCGGGTCACTGTCCCCATGATGAGGTGCCCGATCAAGTTAATAGTCTGTTGCGGGATTGGGTATTGGGTTCAGCGTTGGGTCTGGAATCGGGAACAGCATAGGCTGCTTTATCTGCCCGCAGATAAAGCGGGTGGCGGGGCTGCCCAGAGTTGTTGATGCCCAGGCAGTAGAGCGGGTGGGTGGCCGCTAACAAGGTGAGAATGATGCGATCGCGCCCATACAGCCGCCCCCAGTTGCCCCACGCGACCAGCAGCATTGCCGCTCGCTCAGCCGCCCTCAGGAGCGCGCGATCGTTGTCGTCTCCGACTGGGTTGCCCACCTGCTGCAACCCGGCGGGATGGGTAGTTCGGTAGGCAAATAAATTGACAACTTCCAGAGACCCGTAGCCCCACCCATTGGCAAACTGCACGCAGCGCCGAATCGTCGGATCGTCTCGCGTAGCATCTGCTGTACTAGGGTTGAGCATGACAACGGCGAGACGCGAGCGACTAGCACTCCACTCGCGCCAGAGCGCACAGCGATAGAGTCCTGTGGGATCAAACTGTGCGCCAATGCCGAGTCTCGC
>JAYUYI010000323.1:0-4494 GCA_043752545.1 Thermoleptolyngbya sp. | reverse complement strand
GGTCGTGAAACTGCCGCCCTGCTCCTAGCCAAGCTTCGCCTAGACCAGCGCAGTTGGCGTCGTTGGCTAGCACAGTGGGTTTGCCCGTTTTGGCCTCTAGCCAATCGGCTAACGGCACATCTTTCCAACCCAAGTTGATCGCCACACGGGCAACCCGGCCAGCGGCATCGGCAGGGCCAGGTGTGCCCAACCCAATCGCGCTACATTGGTTCTGCGGATCAAGCTGGGCGATCGCCGTTACAATAGCATCCAGCACGACTGCGGGCTGCGGCGGCTGGGGGGTAGGCACCGTTAGAGACTGTAAACATTGACCCGCCTGGTCAAACCGCCCTAGCTTAATGGCGGTGCCGCCCAGGTCAATTCCAATTACCTGTGGTGCGGCGAGGTTGGTTGTCATATGTGACTGTCCCTAAAACGAGAATTCAAGCGGAAACTCAACTGCGAACTCAACTGCGAATTCAACTACCGTCAGCAGGCTGCCGCGTTTGGGTGCAGGTCTGCTGACGGTAAGCGAAAATTTTACCCCATTTTTCTCACATCCCTATTTTCCTGTACTCCAGATTATCTTTTCCAGCAGGCGATCGCCAGATAGGCTGTTACAGCCTGTACACTTAGTACCAGACCAACACAGGCAGGCCATTGACCCACACTCCAGGCCAAGCCAGGAATAATGGCTCCCAAACTGCCGCCTAAATAATAAAAAGCCACATACAATCCTGTGGCCGACGATCGCCCTTCTTGTACCGTTGTCCCCACATAGCTGGTGGCCACCGCCTGACAAATGAACGTGCCAAAGGCGCTAATACTCAGCCCCGCAATCACGACGCCCAGGATTGGCACTAAGGTCAGCAGCACACCCGTTGCAACGGTGGCGATCGCCCCCAGCAGCGACCGTCGATAGCCCAGCCGTCCAATCCAGCGACCTGCTAAAGGCGTAATCACCGCGCCAAATAAGTACACGCAAAAAATTGAACCCAGCGCTACCGACCCGAGGCGAAACGGCGCGGCTGATAGATAAAACGTGATGTAGGTAAAAATGGCCACCATTGAGAACAGCACATTAAACCCCACCGCATAGGCCGCAATTAAGCGCGGATTTTGAATGTGCGATCGCATGGCCGTCAAGGTATGGCGAATGCTAGTTTTGCGGACAAAGTGCCGAGAGCGAGGCAGCCATACCCAGGCCACACAGCCGCCCCATAGCGTCAGCCCACCTAGCAGGCCAAACACCCAGCGCCAGCCCAGTGTATCGGCCACCAGCCCCGCCAAAAACCGACCCGAAAACCCGCCGATCACGTTGCCCGTAATATAAATCGCCATGGCGGCGCTAACCCCAGCCCCAGCCCATTCTTCGCTGATATAGGCCATGCTAACGGCAAAAATGACTGCCATGATTAGCCCCTGCCCAAACCGCCATGCAATTAAGCTAGACAAGCTGGGTGCGGTCGCGGCCAGCAAAGTTGGTACGGCCAGCAGCAGCAGGGCTGGCACAATCACCCGCTTGCGTCCCAAAATATCGGCTAGGGCACCCACCCATGGAGCTGCTATCGCGACGGCAATTGTAGTGGCGCTGACGGTGAGACTAGCTTCGACTTTGGATGCCTGAAACACCTGCGTAAACAGCGGCAGTAATGGCTGCGTGGTGTACAGGTTCAAGAATGAACAAAATCCTACCAACGCCATCGCTAGCGATCGCCGATTGACCCGTGTACTGGCTGTATCTCTGGCTGTATCTCTGGCTGTTCCACTTGCTGTGTTTTTAGTTGCAGACCCCAGCACCGCCCCCAGATCTGCACTGGGGTCTGTTTGCCGCGATCGCCGCCGCGATGACGGGGTCGGCTCATCCGTCAACCGCATGTTCAGAACTCCAGCAATTTTAAATTTGGCAGGCGAGGTCAAGGCATGAGAAACTCTCCAATAAAACAAACCTTCTGGAGAGACTTACTCCTGATCGATAAGTTAGGAGAAGAAGCGCTTTAAAACTGAATAGTCTGAAGTAAGAGCACCAGTGCCAAGCTCACTTAAGCCCACAGTATAGCTATATTGGGGCGCGGTGGGGTTGGCAGCGATGAAAACACCCACACACCCTTTACTGACATTTTCGAGCTAGCAACGGCTACAAACTTGAGTCTGTTCCTATCGCTGGGTTCTCAGTGCCGTAGTCAGTTGCTGACGGATTTGAGGTGGAAGCAAGACTCGGTTGATTGCATGAACCACCCCATTGCTGGCTTTAATGTCTGCACTGATGATACTGCCGTTGTTGACGATGATCCGCTCTGGGGTAACTCGCACAGCAAGGCCACCACCCAGTGTGCTAACCCCTCCAGTTTGAAGTTGGTTAGATGTAATTTCACCAGGGACGACGTGGTAGGCCAAAACTTGCCTAAGCAGGTTGCGATTTTCGGGTCGCAGGAGAAGCTGGAGTGCCCCAGCGGGTAGCTCTGCGAAAGCATTATCGGTAGGCGCAAAGATTGTCACAGGGCCACTGTTTTGTAAAAAGCCTGCTACGTCTGCTGCATCTACGGCTTGCGCCAGAATGGTGAAAGAGTTACCGGTTGCCGCTGGCTGAGTTGAAACCTGTTGCAGCAGTTGCGTCAGGCTGGTGTTGCTGGAGGTTGGGGGTCTAGTTGTGTTAGGGCTGGGAATTGTCGTAGGGGGGGTTGGGGTGGTGGATCTTGGCGGCGTTGGGCTTGGTGTGGGCGTCGTTGGCGCTGTGGGTGATGTGGGTGATGTGGGGGTTGTGGGGGTTGTGGGTCTTGGCGGCGTTGGCGTTGGAAGCGTTGGCCTTGGCGGTGTCGGTGTTGGAAGCGTCGGACTTGGCGGCGTTGGCGTTGTGGGTGTCGTCGTTGGCGGCCTAGTAGGTGGCTCAGTCATGCCCGGTTCTGTTGGTATAGGAGTAGGCTGAGTTTGCGCTAGCACTGGAGCAATGACTCCGGCGTAGAGTCCTGCGGTACCCAACAGGACGGCGATCGCTCTCACAGCCTGGAGGTAAAGATTAATTTGCATTTCCTTGCATTTCCTTAAAATTTTGTTAGGCGAACACCCTCAACTTAAAACGGGCTGGTTTGAACGCCATCGCATAGAAGATATACCTGTAAACCTGACCTTGGGTAGATGTAGATAGTCCAGCGAACCTAGCTAATCCCTAATTCCACGGCCTTACGGTTGGTTGCAACAACTCTGGGAAAGAACTTTGGCGAAGAACTCTGGGGAAGCCAGCTTTATTGCATGGCAGGATCAGTATCCTGGAATTGGTCGATACATTCCTAGTAATCGAGTCCGCGTAGATAACTAATACTCCACCGACCGATCCGCAATAAGCGGCAGATCAGTGCTGATCAGTAGAGTTTCGGGATCGAAGTTCGGTATATTAGTGGCGTCAAAGCCATGACTGCATCAGGAGTATCGAAGTGACGCCGGACGCGAAGGATAGTCGGGAAGAGCCAGCAGCAGTCTCCTATGGTGCTCTAGATCAGCGGCAACAGCAGCAGCGATTGGCAGAGCTGGCAACAGTATTTTTGCGGCTGGGGGCGATCGCCTTTGGTGGGCCTGCTGCCCATATCGCCATGATGGACAACGAGGTGGTGAATCGCCGCCAGTGGATGAGCCGAGAGCAGCTGCTCGATTTGTTGGGCATCACCAATTTAATTCCAGGCCCTAACTCGACAGAACTAGCGATTCATATTGGCTACGAACGAGCCGGGTGGCGAGGCTTACTCGTAGCCGGCAGCTGCTTTATTTTGCCCGCCATGCTCATCGTTTGGGCCTTAGCTGCTCTATACGCTCGCTATCAGACGGTGCCCCAAGTGGAATGGCTGTTGTATGGCATTAAGCCGGTAATCATGGCCATTGTGCTCCAGGCGGTATGGAAATTAGGCAAAAAAGCAGCCAAAGATCTGCCGACGCAAATTGCCGGTGCAGTGGCGATCGCCGCCTACGTTGCTGGGGTAAATGAAATTTTGGTGCTGCTGCTGCTGGGGGTTGCGGTGATGCTGGCTAAAAACTGGCAAGCCACTCCCCCGACAGCCGGAGCGTTGCTGCTGCCCTTTTCTACGTTTCTGGCACAGGTAGGGGGCACAACGACAGCGGCTTCATCGGTTGCGGCTGTGAGTTGGGTCAGTGTGTTTCTGTTCTTTGTCAAGATTGGGTCGGTGCTCTATGGCAGTGGCTATGTGCTGCTGGCTTTTTTGCAGCGCGATTTGGTGGAGCGCAACCAGTGGCTCACCTCTCAGCAATTGCTGGATGCGGTAGCCATTGGCCAGCTAACGCCGGGTCCGGTATTTACCACAGCCACATTTATTGGCTATTTATTGGCTGGAAATGCCGGGGCGATCGCCGCCACAGTCGGGATTTTTCTACCCGCGTTTGTGTTGGTCTGGGTGGTGAATCCGTGGGTGCCGAAGCTGCGTCAATCTCGTTGGGCGAGTGGCTTCCTCGATGGCGTGAATGCCGCATCGCTGGGATTGATGGCGGCTGTCACCTACACGTTGGCGC